>DAOUIB010000408.1:0-2937 GCA_034428275.1 Anaerolineae bacterium | reverse complement strand
GTGCCTGCGCCAGCCCCACCTGGCCGATGGTCAGCCAGCCGACAAGAGTCAGCAGGGCCAGCGCCAGCACGATCGGTACGAACACGCCAGAGACGCGGTCCGCCACGCGTTGAATGGGCGCGCGCGAGGCCTGGGCCTCCTCCACCATGCGAATGATCTGCGCCAGAGCGCTGTCCGCGCCGAGGCGTTGCGCCTCGATCACGAGGCGACCATGTATGTTGAGCGTGGCGCCAATGACCTCGTCGCCCGGCGCCTTGTCGACCGGCAGGCTCTCGCCGGTGAGCAGGGACTCATCCACCGCCGATGCCCCGTCGCGCACCAGACCGTCGACCGGGATGCGGCCGCCGGGCCGCACCAGCACCCGGTCGCCCACCTGCAGGGCGCTGACCGGCACAACATGTTCTTCGCCGTCACGCAGCAGGGTCGCCTTTTGCGGCGCCAGTTGCATCAATCGGCGGATCGCCTCGCTGCTGCGGCCGCGGGCCCGCGCCTCCAGCAGCTTGCCCAGGGTGATGAGCGTCAGGATCACCGCTGCGGTCTCGAAATATTCACCGGTATCGGGCAGCAGCCCGGCCAGGGCGGCCACGCTGTAGAGGTAGGCCGCCCCGCTGCCCAGGGTCACCAGGGTGTCCATGTTGGCGCTGCCGTTGCGCAGGGCCCGCCACGCGCCGGACGCGTACTGTCGGCCCAGCACGAGGACGACGACCGTCGCCAGCAGCCAGAAAACGAGAGGCCAGCCACTCCAGGCCAGCCAGGGCAGGAAGCGGGCCAGATCCGGGGCGGCCATTGCCAGATGGCTCGCCATGCTGAGTACTGTCAGGGGCACTGTGAAGAGTAGACCGATGCGCAGGAGGCGCGTTTGCTGCCGGATCGCCGCTTCGCGGGCCTCCCGCTCCGCGTCGTCAGGCACGGCTTCGTCCCGCAGGTCCAGCACGCCGTAACCGGCCTTCTCGACCGCGCCCACCAGGGTCTCCCGTTCCACGCCCTCCGGGCCGGGCAGGATGCTGGCGCGCTCCGTCGCCAGATTGACGCTGACTTCCTCCACGCCCGCTTGACGCTTCAGGGCCCGCTCCACGTTGCGCACGCAGGCGGCGCAAGTCATGCCCGTGACGGGCAGGACGATTTCCTGTGCGCTCATGGCTCCCGCATCCACTTCACCCAAACTGCTTCAATGCAAAAGGCCGTCATGCCTTTTCGTATAGCTCGACCAGCACGCCGCCGCTGCTCTTCGGGTGCACGAAGGCATAGCGGGTGCCGTCCCCGCGTTGCCGCGGGCGTTCGTTGATGAGTTCGATGCCGGCCGCGTCCAGACTACCCATGGCCGCCTCGATGTCCGTCACCGCCAGGCAAAGATGGTGCATGCCCGGGCCCCTTGTCGCCAGGTAACGCGCGATGCCGCTGTCCTCGCCGGTGGGCAGCAACAGCTCGATATGGGCGTTCTCCGTCTCCAGAAAGGCCACGTCGACGTCCTCGGCGGGGATGGACTCGATGCGCTGCAAATCCAGCCCCAGCGCCCCCTGCCAGAAACGCAGCGCGGCGTCCATGTCACTGACGACGATGGCGACGTGGTCGATGGCGATGCGCGGCATGCCCCCTCCCGGCCAGGTAAAGCCCGTCTGTTGTTATACTACCACTTGCCTTGTATGAATGTCGTATGTGAAGCATGACTTTTTCCGAAGAGGGCGGCCTGCTGCAACTGACGGACGAGCAGCGCATGCTGCGCGCGACCGTGCGGGACTTCGCGCAACGCGAGATCGCTCCCGTCGCTGCGGAACTGGACGAAACAGGCGCTTACCCCGCAGAAACCGTCGGGCGAATGGGCGCCCTGGGACTGATGGGCATTGAGGTGCCGGAGAAGTACGGCGGCGCCGGCATGGATGCCCTGGCCTGCGCCCTGACGATTGAGGAACTGGCGCGCGTCGATGCCAGCCACAGCACCATCGTCAGCGTCAACAACTCGCTCTACTGCGGCGCCACACTGGCCTTCGGCAGCGAGGAGCAAAAACGAGACTTTCTCGTGCCCGTCGCCAGTGGCCGGCAGACCGGCGCCTACAGCCTCAGCGAGCCCTCTTCCGGCAGCGACGCCGGCGCCATGGCCTGCCGCGCCGAACTGAGTGCGGCCGGCACGCACTGGCTCATCAACGGCCGCAAGAGCTGGGTCACAAACGGCCCGGTGGCGGAACGGCTGCTGCTCTTCGCCGTCACGGATCCCCATGCCGGCAACAAGGGCATCACGGCCTTCCTGATCGACGCGACGCAGCCGGGGCTCACGCGCGGCCGCGTCGAACCCAAGCTGGGGATTCGCGCCAGCGCCACCTGCGAACTGCATTTCGAAGACTACGCCTGCCCGATCGACTGCGTGCTGGGCCAACCCGGTCAGGGCTTTCGCATCGCCATGAGCGTACTGGACGCCGGACGAATCGGTATCGCAGCCCAGGCGCTGGGCATCGCCGAAGCGGCCTTCGCCGCCAGCGTCAGCTGGGCCCGGCAACGCGAGGCCTTTGGCGGCCCCATCGCCCGCTTCCAGTTGATTCAGCAGAAGATCGCCGACATGAAACTGCGCATCGAGGCCAGCCGCTTGCTGCTTTACGACGCCGTCGCCGCCAAAGAGCGCAGTCGGCAAAGGGGCGAGCGTTACACGCTGCAGGCCAGTATGGCCAAGCTTCACGCCAGCGAGAGCGCCGCCTACGTCACGGATGAAGCCCTGCAGATCCATGGCGGCATGGGCTACAGCCGCGAACTGCCGCTGGAACGCTACTGGCGCGACGCGCGCATCACCCGAATCTATGAGGGCAGCAGCGAAATCCAGCGTCTGGTCATTGCACGCAAGGTACTGGGGGTGCGCTGATGCGAGCAGCCGTATTGACGCAACATGGCGGTCCGGCAGCGCTGGCCGTCGTCGATGACCTGCCGGTGCCCGAGCCGGGACCGGGCGAG
>DAOUIB010000407.1:0-2517 GCA_034428275.1 Anaerolineae bacterium | reverse complement strand
GATGGACTGGATCACGAGCCCGGATGCCCTGGCGGGCTTGCTGGCGCTGGTCGTGCTGGAAATCATTCTGGGCATCGACAACGTCGTCTTCATTTCGATTCTGGCGGGCAAGCTGCCGCAGGCGCAGCAGGCGCGCGCGCGCCAGGTCGGCCTCGGGCTGGCGCTGGCCATGCGTATCGTGATGCTCTTCGCCATCTCCTGGGTCATCCGCCTGACCGCGCCGCTCTTCATGCTGGCCGGCCAGGAGATTTCCGGGCGCGACCTGATCCTGATCGTCGGCGGTCTTTTCCTGCTGGCCAAGGCCACGCACGAGATTCACGACAAGCTGGAAGGCGACAGCGGCCACGCCAGCGCGCGGATTCCGCCCTCCTTCGGCGCGGTCATCCTGCAAATTGTGGTGCTGGACGCGGTCTTCTCGCTCGATTCGGTGATCACGGCCGTGGGCATGGTGAGCGAGGTCAGCATCATGGTGATCGCCGTCACCGTCGCCGTGATCATCATGCTGCTCTCCGCCGCGCGGATCAGCGATTTCGTAAACCGCCACCCGACGGTCAAGATGCTGGCGTTGAGCTTCCTGCTGCTGATCGGCCTGACGCTGGTGGCCGAAGGGCTGGACCAGCACATCCCCAAGGGCTATATCTACTTCGCCATCGCCTTTTCGATCTTCGTGGAGATGCTCAACCTGCGCCTGCGCAAGGTGCAGAAGCCGCCGCTGCAATTGAACCGGCCGTATGTGGAGTAGGGATGGGTAGAAGGTTAGCCGGGTTCCACGCAGATACGAATGGCATTGACAATCTCGCTCAACAGAGCTTCTTCAAGACGTCCCGTTTTGCGGATGAATCGAACGATCGATGTCGACGTGACCTGGAAGGCATCTGCCCAACTGTCATGGCTTAGTCTGTTGGTTTCGGTCGCCGGGATCCTCACCATCCAGGGATAGGTAGCAAATCGCCAGTGCCCGGTGGTGAAAGGAACCACGATTTGCAAGGGCAGGCGCCCAACTTCACTTTCGTTCATCACGACGGCAGGGCGCTTTTTCGTGGGTTCTGACCCTCTGGAGAGGCCCGGGGGTTCATGAGGGTCAGGGTAATCGAAATCGATAAGCCAAACCTCGCCGCGAGAAATCTCCGGTTGATGTTTTCTCCTGGCCAACTAGGATGCATTCTCGCCGAAGGCTTCGAAAATCTCGAAGTCCTCTTTGGCGGCGAGCGCAAAGGAAACGGCAGTGAATCGCTTGCGCCAGTCCGATGGCATCGACAACAGTTCGGTTGCGGAGGGGTATATGTCACTTTCCATTTCAGGTTCGGTGAAACTGCAATCCCGTAGCACTGACAGAACCTGGTGATGAGAAATCATATTTTCTTCCAAAGCGCGGCAAATCATCTGCTTCAACAATTCAGGTTTCTCATCGGCAGCAAACTCGCATGGCTCACGTTTCTTCCAGCCACGCTGGTTCACCGCACGCCAAAAAGATTGCGCAAAGTTGGGCGAGATGAGCCCAAGATCTGTCGCTCGATACGCCCAACCCTGCATGCTGAGCCCATATTTCTGCTTTAACGTGCCAAGCTCGGAAAATCCGATTTTGGGTCCAAGCTGCCGAAATTCCTGCCTGGCAACCGTCTCAGGTACCAAAAGAGCGCCAGCAAAGCGATTGGCCAGTTGCTCCAACATGTTATCGGGACAATTCATGACAAGATGGCCGAGTTCATGTGCCAAACTGAATCTTCTGCGGGCCATATCTCCACCTGAGTTTGCCTTTGTGACAATGACTGGCACTTGATCGCCGTACCAGCCGGATAAGCCATCAAAGCGCTCGGTGGGCTGCGCCCAATCAATCACTACTACCCCGTTAATTTCGGCTGTCCTTGTCAGGCTCGCAATCGGGTCTTCTCCCAGTTGCCACTCCTCACGCAATATCCTTGCCGCCTTTTCCGCTCCTTCGAAATCCAGGACGTTAGTTTTCTCAGGAAACACTACTTGCCTGCTGGGGCAAAGAAGAGTTCGCAACTCTGTTTGTAATTCGGCTACGCCGTGCACGTATCCTTCAATCGCTTCCCTGGAACTGGATGGCAGGGTGCTTCGCCTGCGATAACCCATCCAGTCAACATCCTGCACTGGTTTGAAGGTTAGCCAAACAGGGGGAACGTCGAACAAGCGAGACAATTCCAAAAAAGTGGAAGCATCTGGCATGTCCCGGTCATTTTCGTATGCGCTTATTGTCGCCCTGTTCGTCGGAAAACCCGCGTTTTCCAACGCATCGACGACATCTTGTTGTGTCATCCCGGCCAACAGACGCGCCTGACGGATGCGTGCGCCGATCATCACCACACCTCCACCATGCCGAACCAAAGGGACTTCCCAATTCTACAATTCTACGTGTTTGCTGGCCATGACCACTTTTTGACAGGCAGGGGCGCAGTCGCTAGGATTCAGGCTCGCCGTGATTGTCGACAATCGACAGTCGCGCGCAGCCTGTGACGCTGTTACCGGCATGAAGCGAGGACCCTGTCCATGCCC
>DAOUIB010000406.1:0-22809 GCA_034428275.1 Anaerolineae bacterium | reverse complement strand
CTGCGCAGGTCCGGCAGTTGCCAGTCGCGCTGCCGGCGGCGCGGCGCGGCTGCCAGGGTGGGGCGCATCGAGGTTGGCGAGGGCGGAATCCGCGGCGGCGTTTCCTCCACGGCCGGCTCCGGCGTGGCCTCGGCCGCCACGGGTTGTTGCGACGCGGCTGGCGGCAGGAACTGTGGCGGCGCTTCCTCCTCCTCATCCCTCGGCGCTGTGACGGGCCCCGCGGGCGGCGCAGCAGGCAAGCCTTCATGGTGGGGCGGCCCGGACCCGGCCGGCGCGGGCGCGGGCGGCGCTTCCGTGTAGGGCGACGCCGGCGCGGAGGACGGCAGGTCTTCCTGCGGCGGCGCCACAAACTCCCTGTCGGTGGCCGGCGCGGGAGAAGTCGGGCTGACGGCAGGTCCTGCGGGCTGGCTGGCGCCCCTGCGCGCGGCAACCACCGCCGCAATGCCGGCGCGCAGCCGCGGGGAAAGGGCGCGCAGCCCCGACCGGAGGGGCGCAGCCGATTCCTGCTCGCTCACCACGGCCTTGACCGTGCGGCCGCCCATCGTAATCGGGATTGAGCGCGGCCCGTCATCCTCCGTGACGGCGCCAGTCGCCTGTGCCTGAAGCATCGCCGCGCGGGCTGCCTGTCGCTGCGCCTCCCGCTCTCGCGCGCGGCGCTCGCGGAGCTTCTCCAGGCGCTGCCAGCCGCGGCTGATCAGGGCGGCCAGGTCCGCCACCGAGATTTGCAGGGCGAACATGGCGCCGATCAGCAACAGGCCCGTCGTGCTGACCAGCATGCCGACTTCGCCGAGGCCGGTCACCAGCAGGTAGTAGAGCTCCGCGCCGGCATAACCGCCGCCGCGGCCCGCGTTCCAGGAGAGTTCCAGTTGCAGGCGCAGGCGCACGGGGTCGGAGAGGTCGATACTGGAGTAGCCTGGGTTGAAGCTGTCCACAAACTGGAAGAAGAGCAGCAGACCGACAAAGAACAGGGCCCCGCCGGCCACGCGCAGGGGATTGACGACCGGGGCCTCGCTGCCGAAGTGCCGCACGATCAGCCAGGCGCCGATGGCGAAGAACAGCAGCGGCACGGCGAGCGCGCCCCAGCCGAAGAAGTTGCCGAGGAAGGTGTTGACGACCTGGGTCAACTGGCCGCGGATGGTGGAAAGGCTGCTGAGGAACAGCGCCAGCGAGGCCAGCACCAGCAACACGCCGAGGATGTCCAGCTTGTTGTCCAGCGTCAGGCCGCTGCCGCCAAGGCGGGGCGCCTTGCTGTCGTTGCGCCGCCGCTTGCGCGCGTCGCCGGCCCGGCGCGTCGGCTCCTGCTCCCGACGGCCGGGCAGGGGCAGGCGCAAGACGCCCCGCGCGCGTTGCGTCAGGTCGCCGGGGAGGTCGGGCGCGCGGACCTCCGGCAGACGGGCGCGCAGGGCCTGCAGGGGTCCTGGCCGCGGCGCCGCGGGCTGCGAATCCTGTCGCCGGGCGCGGCGCAGCAGACGGGCGAGGCGGCCAGGCGACTCCGCGTCAGGCGTCGGCGCCGGTGGCGGCGGAGAGAGGTCGCGCAGGGGTTCACCGGGTCGACTGTGTACGATGCGGGGCTGGTACTCCGACTCTGCGGCCGCGGGCCAGTCCTGTGGCGGCGGTGACGACCTGGCGGGAGTACCCCTGGCCCTGCGCGGCGGCGAACTCGCGGGCGGTCCGGACGAGGACTGCGCAGCGGGTCCGGGCGGCGGCCCGCCCTGCGGCCGACGGGGCACGGCACGAGGCGGCCGCGCCGGCGGGCGGGCGGCGGGTTGACGAGACGAGGTCTGCAGCGGCCTTACCGGAGTCGGCGGCGCTGACCGTTCCCCCTCCCCTTCGTCCTCTCCGTCGTCATCGGGGATCTGGTCACGGATGTCGTCGTCGTCGTAATATTCGAGTTCGTCGTTGTCGGCCATGGCAGCACCCGCAGCTTCCCATGCGAGTGAAGGAACTATAACACAGGCCGCTGCCGCCCGGATATCAGCGAGCGGTAGACGGCCTCACAGCGTCGGGCGATGCGCTCCCAGGTGAAGCACTCCCTGACCAGGGCGCGGCCCTGACGCCCCATCTGCGCCCGCAACGCGGAGTCCGCCAGCAGGCATTCAAGCGCCTGCGTCAGCGGGGCGGGCTGTGGCAGCACTTCCAGCGCCGCGCCGCGGGTCACGGCCTGGGGCAGGTTGCAGCCCGGCGCCAGGACCAGCGGCAGCCCGGCGCCCATGGCTTCCAGCGCCGCCATGGGCAGGCCTTCGCCGCGGGCGGGCAGCGCCAGCAGGTCGGCGGCGGCCAGGGCGTCCAGGCGTTCCCGACCGGTCAGCAGGCCGGTGAACAGCAGACGTCCGTCCTGCAGGGCTTCGAGACGGGCGCGCATGCCCTCGTCGGGCCCGGCGATGACCAGTCTGGCGTCCGGGCGTCCTGTCCTGCGAAAGGCTTCGACCAGCGCCTGCAGGCCCTTGCGTTCGTGCAGGCGTCCCATGAACAGACACAGCGGGCCGGCGCCCGTCCGCCAGGTCTCGCGAAAGGTGGCGCCGTCGCCCAGGTCGGCGAATTCTTCGGGGTCGATGCCATTGGGAATGACGCTGACGGGCGTGTCGGCGGGCCAGAGCGCGCGTAACTCGGCAACTTCAGCCTCCGTCAGGGCGATGACGTGGTTGAAGCGCCGCGCGAGGGTCGGCCCGGCGACGCGATCCCAGAGCGCCTTGAAACGGCCGCGACCGGTGGCGTGGCTGAGCGTGCCGTGGGGCGAAAGCACCAGGGGCAGCCCGAGCGCCTGCGCCTGCGGCGTCACCAGCAGATTCTCCAGGGTACGCAGTTCGTGACAGTGAAGGACGTCCATCTCCGGCAAGAGTTCGCGCGCCAGCGTTGGCATGCGCAGCGTCGTGGAGAGATTGAATCGGTCGCGCAGCCAGGGCAGCGCGTTGGGGACGCGCAAGACGCGTACGCCGTCGCAGAGCTCGTCGGCGGGGCCGGGGTGGCGCTGACCGGCGGCCAGGGAATCGCTGGTCAGCACGGTGACGCGGTGGCCGCGGCCTTGCTGGGCGCGCGCCAGGCCCTCCACCGCGCGCGGTACGCCGCCGTAGGCCCAGGCCGGGGCATGGTAGGGCGTAAGGTGCAGAATGTTCATCGTCTGAAACGCCAGCTTTGGTCAGTGGCGGGTCGGGCGACGCCTCGTTGCCGCGCCACTCCGCCTGTATTATACTCGTTCCAGGGTCGGGCGGAGAGCAGGCGCCGCCCCCCGCCCCCGGAATGGAGTGCAAGCGATGCCGCGATTGACGACCCTGTTGCTCCTGTGTTGCCTGTTGCTGGCCACCCCACTACTGGCCCAGGAACAGCTGTTGCAGAATCCCGGCATGCAGGGCAACTACGTCAGCATCCGCGAGGGCGAAAAGCCCATTCGCGTGCCGGGCGGCTGGAACGTCTGGTTGCACCCTCACAGCGGCAATCCGGACGATTATTTCAACCGCGCCGACAAGGTGGACATCCAGCCACATCCCGGACCCGGCCCCAACCCGCGGGAGGGCAGCCGCGCCCTGGCGGTCGATTGCGGCTACGTCACCTGCACCGTGGCCGTATATCAGCAAGTCAGTGTGGCGCCAAACAGCAACGTGACGGCCAGCGCCTGGTCGCACGTCCGGGCCTGCAACCATGGCGGCAGCGGCAACTGCGGTTCGGCCATCGAGTCGGGCTCGCAGACGCGCATCGGCGTCGACCCCAACGGCGGCGACAACCCCAACGACGCCGACATCGTCTGGTCGAACTGGTCGCAGCCGCATGACAAGTGGCTGGAGGTCACGGTCAACGCGACCGTCACCGGCCCGAGAGCGACGCTTTTCCTGTATTCAACCCAGGCCAGCGTCGCCGAGCTCAACAAGACCTACTGGGACAACGCTTCGCTCGTCGGTGGCGGCCCGGGTAGCGCGGTGGCCGGCGCTGAAGCGGCCGCGCCGGCGCCCACGGTGCCGCCCCAGGTGCCCTTTGTGGCGCCCCAGCAGGCGGAAGATGACGGCTCCGTCGTGCACGTCGTGCGGCCCGGCAACACCATCGACAGTATCGCCGTCGCCTACGACCTGACGCGCCCCGAGTTGCTGGCGCTCAACCCTGAAATCACCAACCCGCGCATTATCAGTGTCGGCCAGCGTATCCTCGTGCGCCGCGCCGGCGGCAGCAGCGCGCCGGACGAGGGCCCCGCCGAAGTGGAAGAGGCGCCGGCAGAGACGGCCCCCGAGCCCGCGCCGGAACGCGCCGTCGACAGCGGCGACCGTCCGGGCTCACGCCGGGCCGTTACCGCCGACGCCGCCGCGGACCTCGCGCCTGCGCCGGTCTCTGTCGCGGCCTTGCCGGCCATGGACCCGCTGGCCATGCGCGCCAGCGTCTGCGTGACGCTGTTCGACGACGTCAACCGCAACCGCCTGCGCGAGCCGGACGAGACGGCGCTGGGCAGCGGTCTGCTGCAATTGATCGGCGCCGGCGACCCGGCGCGCATGGCCACCGGTGAGGAAGTCAGCTGTTTTGAGGACCTGGAAGGCGGCGCCTGGCTGCTGGAAGTCATCGCGCCCGAAGGTTACGGGCTCACGGCGCCTGGGCAACTGCAGTTGAACCTGCCCTCTGGCGCGCGCCTGGACGTCGCGGTTGGCGCGGCCGCAGGCCTGCAGCCGCCCGTGGCGCCGGCGCCGGACGAGGTGCACGTCTTCAGCGACGATATCGTTCAGGACAGCACGGCAGGGCCGCTGGACGTCCTGTTCGCCAACCTGGGAGTCGTCGCCTTTGGCATGGCAGGGCTGGTCCTGATCGCCGGAGGCGCCCTGACGCTGTCGCTGCGGCGTCGTTGACGTGCGCGTCCCTCCCGTCTCCCCTGTTTTTCCCCTGATTGCGGGGTTGCTGCTGCTGACAGCCCTGACGCCCCTGCTGGCACAGGATGGTGGCGGACAGTTTTGCCTGCGTTCCTTTGAGGACCGCAACGGCAACGGGACTCTCGACCCGGGCGAGCCGCCGCTGACGGCGGGAGTCAGCGCCGACCTGCGCGACGGGGAAGGTCTGGTGGTCGCCAGCGGCCAACTGGACGAGTCGCCGCTGGCGGCGCAGGGCGTGGTCTGTTTCCAGTTTTTGCAGTCCGGCGAATACACCCTGCTGGTGAGCGACAGCAAGCGCCAGGCCGGTGGCGGCGTCATCTTCACGCGCCGCATTGAGGACGGCGGGGCGCCCACGCTGGTCGACTACGCCGCGCCGCAGCAGGCCCTGGCGACGGCCGCCGCGCCGAGCCGGGGAGGAGACGATCTGTCGCAGTTGCTGCCCCGTGTCGCCTTGTCGCTGCTGGGCGCGCTGCTGGTGGTGGTCGCCATGCTGGCCCTGGGCGCGCTCATCTGGTTCTTCGCCCTCAGGCGTCCCGCGCCTTCACGCAGACGCTAGCTAAATCGCCATCATGAGCGCCTTCGCGAGCGAGGCGGAGGCCGTCACCTGGGTCTTCCGCTCCCTGCGCAAACTGCGCGGTCAGCCGCGCCCGCCTGACGACCGGGGCCGTGACCCGGCGCCCACGCGGGAATTGCTGCAGACGCTGGGCCTGCCGGCCGTCCCCCGCGAGTACGTCGTCGTCACCGGCAGCAAGGGCAAGGGCTCGACGACGGCCATGACGGCGCGAACCCTGCAGGCGCCCGGTCGCCGCGTCGGCATGCTGACCAGCCCGCATCTCGTCTCCTGGCGCGAGCGCGTGCGGGTGGATGGCCGGGCCATACCCCTGCCGGACTTTCTGCGCATCCTCGCCTGGCTGAGGCCGGCGACGGAGCGCATCGAGGCGCGCCTCGGCCCAGGCCAGTACTTCAGCCCCACCGGCCTGTTTCTGGCGCTGGCCCTGCGCTGGTTCGACGAGCAGGGCGTAAGGGCGGCTGTGCTGGAGGTGGGGCGCGGCGGGCGTTTCGATGACGTGGCGCTGGCGCCCAACGCCCTGTCGCTGGTGACGCCCGTGGTGCGCGAGCACGAGTTCTGGCTCGGGCCGGGGCTGGCGCGCATCGCCTGGCACAAGGCCGGCATCATCAAGGCGGGCAGCCAGGTGATCAGCCTGCCGCAGGCCGCCCCCGTCGTCGCCGAACTGGAGCGGGAAGCGCAGCGGCAGAAGGCTCGCCTGGAGCTCCTGACCTCCGCGCAACTGGCGCGGCCGCTGGCCCGGCCGGCTCCTGGGCAACGATTGCGCCTGGCGCCCTTCGGTGAGTTCGACCTGCCCCTGCGCGGGCGCCACCAGGCCGCCAACGCCACGCTGGCGCTGCGCGCCGCCGCCCACACGGCGGCTCGCCTGGGCGCCGCGGAGGGCCCCGCCGCCATGGCCGCGCGCCTGGCGACCCTGCGCTGGCCCGGCCGCCTGGAGAAGTTGGAGGACTCGCCCGCGCTCTATGTGGACGGCGCCGTCCACGGCCAGTCGGCCCGCCACGCGCTTGAGGCGCTGGGGGCTGCGGTCGCGCGGCCGCTGCAGGTCGTTCTGGCGGTGCCCGACGACAAGGACTACGCCGGCGTGATCGAGGCGCTGGCGCAGGCCAGCGACGCCCTCATCTTCTGCGAGACGCCGCGCAACCCCATCCTGCGCTTTCCGCCGGCCGAAGAATTGCTGGCGTTGGGACGGGCGCAGGGCGCGCGGGTCGCGCACGTCCCGCAACTGGCTGCGGCCCTGGCGTTGGCGAACAAGCAGGCGGGCCAGTCCGGGACCATTCTGCTCTGCGGCACGCACTCCATCCTGGCGGACGTCATGCTGCTGCGCGGGCGTTCTTTCGAAAAGCTGTGGGACTGAAGAGCGGGGTCAGCGCTCGCCCAGGGTCACCGACAGATTGAGCGGCGCGCCATCGCGCCAGATGGAAAGCGTTACTTCGTCGCCGGGCCGCGTGTGAATCGCCATCCATGAGACCAGCGTGCTCATGTCATGGACCGGGACGCCGTTGATGGCGGTGATGATGTCGGCCGAGGTGGGTACCTGCTCGCCGCGCACCCTGACCGACCTGCCCATGTCGCGCAGGCCGGCGCGTTCTGCCGGGCTACCGGGTGAAACCGTGGCGACCAGCACGCCGCGCAGGTTGTTGGGCAGGTTGAGGGTCTCCATCTGGTTGAGTGTGATGGGTCGTCCCTCGTCGCTCAGGGCGGTGATCCCCAGAAAGCTGTAGCGCACCTCGCCGTCGCGGATCAGGTCGTCAACGACGCGGCGCACAAGGTTGGAGGGGATGGCGAAGCCGACGCCGGCGTTGGCGGGGATGGGATTGAAACGCGACGGCTGCTCGGCCACGATCTGCGAGTTGACGCCGATGACCTCGCCCTGCTGGTTGAAGAGCGGGCCGCCGCTGTTGCCCTGGTTGATGGCCGCGTCGGTCTGGATGACCGAGCCGATGGAGAAGCGGGTCAGGCCCTGGATGGTGCGGTCGAGGGCGCTGACAATGCCGCGCGTCAGGGTCCAGCGCTGGCCGAAGGGGCTGCCGATGGCCAGCGCCGTCTGGCCGATGACCAGTCGATCGGAATCGGCCAGGACCAGGGGCCGCAACTGTTCCGGGGGCAGGGAGACCTGCAGCACGGCCAGGTCGGAGTCGCGGTCGAGGCCGACGATTTGCGCGCGCACGATGGTGCCATCCAGGAAATTGACCTCGATGCCGTCGCGCATGGCGTCCTCGACGACGTGGGCATTGGTGACGACGTGGCCCTGGTCGCTGATGACGAAGCCGGAGCCGGAAACGGCTTCCACGCGGCCGCGCTGCACGACGGCCACGTTGATGGAGACGACCGAAGGGCTGACTTCCACGTAGAGCCGCGCGATCTCGCTCTCGGCGGCGTTAATTTCCAGCGCGTCAAGGTCGGGGGTGGGCGGCGGCGCGATGACCTGCAGGACGGGCGCCGCCTGGCCCGGCAGCAAAACACTGCCCAGGGCGAAGCCGAAGATGATCAGGAGCAGGGGCAGCAAGGCCAGCAGCAGACGCCGCAGGGGAGAAGGGTTCACGGAGTGGAGAGTCTCTGTGTCGTGTTCGATGCCGTCAGTATAGCGTCTGGCCGGGGCGCCACCGATTAGAAAGGGCTAAGTCAGGCGCCGGCAGGCGCGGGGTATACTGCGCGCTCGTGGATCGCCAACCCAGGGGAGGATGACGATGGCCGCCTACCTGCTCGCCCAGGTCGAGGTGCACGACATGGATCAGTACCGCAAGTACACGGCCAGGACGCCGGCCCTCATCGAGAAATATGGCGGCCGCTTCCTCGTGCGCGGCGGTGAGGTGGTGACGCTGGAGGGAGACGCGCCGGCCAGTCGCCTCGTGTTGATCGAGTTCCCCTCGCTGCAGAGGGTGCAGGACTTCTACAACTCCGAAGAATACCAGGAGGTGCTGCAACTGCGCCTGCCGGCCTCGACGGCCAGCTTCCTCGCCCTGGACGGGGTGGAGTGAAGGGAGAATCCTAGCTGGCCAACTGGCGCAGGTAGGCCTTTACATCGTTGAAGGCCGGACTGTCCCAGGACCACCAGTTGCTCCGAACTGCATAACGCATCTCCCAGGAACCCCTGTCTTTACTGGTGCCCGCGTCGTCGACGACCTTGCCAGCGATGAAGACTCTGACCTTGGCTTTCGAAAGAACATATTTGTTGAATGTAAGCCCTCGATCTTCCAGACAATTGAAATAGTCATTGATGCAATCGTAGACAATGTCCTCTGAAAGCGCTTCCAAAACCAGGTCCTCCAGCATGCCTTCCGTGTTCTCGTCTGGAAGTATGATCGCAGAAACTTCAGGAGCATCTCCTTCAGGTTCCATCTGTCTGACAGGCATGGAGAGTTCACTGCCGGTTTCCTTGTTGAACAGGTCGATGGCACTGCGAATACTGCTTATGGCGTCGGTGTTGAAGTCCGCATCACGAATGATTACCAGATGCCTCAGGTCCTCGAAACGAGTGTCTTGCAATGCAATCGAAAGACCTTGAGCAAGGTTGTCTCTGCCGCAGTATTTGTAGACAAAAAACGTCTTTTCAAGGCCAAGCTCCTTGAGCAAGGCCAAAAAGAAGTCGAAGTCTTCTGCCCCCTCAACCAGCAAGACATGGGTATAGAGTTCAGGCTGGACTACTTCTGCCATCAGCGGACTTCGGCTACCTGGTCAATTGCAGCTGTCATAGAAAACCTGTTGAATGTCGTGGGGGTAATCTCGTCGGTTTTCGTGCTTCGGTGTAAACGATGCAGGCGAAGATCATAAGACACATCGTCGAGAAAGGCTTCGTGCGCTGCGCAAACCATCTCGTAGCTATGGGTCGTGGCGAAGATTTGCACGTTGCAGGCACGCGCTGCCCCGGCTATGTCTTTCCAGACGTCGACCTGTACGGAGTGATGCAATCCATTTTCGATTTCGTCAATCAAAACCATGCCCTCCCTGTTGGTCGTGATGGCCAGCATCAGACTGATGATTCGGCGCATCCCCGCACCCATGGAGGAAATGGGCAAGGGTTGCTTCAACCCTTCCAGGTGAACATGAAGTTCAATTTTCAGGCCATTGGTGAGCAACTCAATGTGCCTTGCGCGGGGGTCGATTTTTCTGGCAACGGAAAGCAGATATTTGTCCTGCCCAGTGAATCGCACATCGGAAAAAAGCGTCGCTTCAGCTTCAGCGGACATGGTTGCGTTCGCGGACAGAAACCGCGAATCGCATCTTGTTTCACGCCGGGCATCATCTGAAACCGGCGGGCCAACGAATGCGGCAGAGGTGTTTCGCGACCTGGTATAGGGATTGAAAGAGACCCAGCTTTTGTCACCTTCTCCAAAGACAAGGACCCGTCCACTTTCATCGACGACACGCTCAAGATTGCTCCAGCGGGCAGTCAGGTCGAAAGGCAAACTGTCGACATGGCGAAGAGAAATCTCTACGTCCCGGAAATCGTCAGATCCAGTTCCGTTGTCTTGTCGCGCTGGTCTTTCCTGCCCGGCATTTTGACCACACAAATGTATCGCTTCTGAAGTCTCAAAATTGTGAAACAGGAGCGGCCAGCCAGGATTGATCGCTTCAGTGCCCTGATCCACCTTGTAACTCTTGAATGACTGCCGCTCGTGGTCAGGAATCCTCAGGAGCATGCTGGAGTCATAGACGCCGGTATAGGTATAGATCGCCTCCAGCAGCGCCGTCTTGCCCGTATTGTTCTTCCCGGCAATCAGATTGACGCGCGCCAGGTCATCCAGTCGCAGGTCCCGGAAGCCACGGAAATTCTGGACGCGAAAAGACTTGTACATTTTTGCTACCCCGCAACACAGTGCGTGGAGTCATTGTACACCGTGAATTCAGGGGGCGGGAAGTGAATGTGGCCCAGGGGCGTCCTAGGGGCAGGGGCTGCGGCGGCTGAGTTCGCAGTAGAAGTACTGCGTCGTGTCGCTCATGGCGAAGCGCGCCAGTTCCTGCGCGCTGTAGAGAAAGTCGCTGCGCGAACTGGCCTGGTGGCAGTTGAAGCAGGCTGTCAGATGCTCGTCGATCGTCGCGCCGCTGCTGCGGTCGAAGGAGCCGAAGTTCCAGTTGCCGGCGCGGGCGGCGCTGGTGAAGTCCTCTTCGTTCCAGTCCATGCGCTTGTGGGAGACGTGCAGCGTGTCCTGCATCTCGCCCTTGCGCAGGCGGCCCGCCGCGTCCAGCAGCGGCTCGCCCTGCGCGTCGAGGGCGGCCTGCCACACCTCGATGACCAGCACGCTGTCGTGCGGCAGACGGCCGCTGCTGCGCAGGCCCTGCAACGCGCGCGGGCTGATGTAAAGATCGCGGATCGTGCCGTCGCCGCGGTCGACGGTGGCGTAGTGCGTGTAGGTCGTGGCGTAGTCCGCCGGGTAGCTGACGCCCTCGTAGGGCTGCTCGCCGGGCTCGCCGGCGCTGCAGGCGGCCAGCAGCAGGAGGGCGAGGATGATCCAGGTTCTCACTTCAAAACGACTCTCACGGGTATCGGACTATCCTCTTGTAGCACGCGCATCTTGCGACTCTGTAACGCGCGGGCCGGATTCATTGTACACCGGCCCTGCGCCGTGTTGGGCGCTTGACATATTGATGGTCATCAATATAATCGGTGCATGGTGGACGAGTCGCTGCAATTCGCGAAGGCTTTGGCCGACGGCACGCGCCAGGAGATTCTGCGCCAGCTTTGCTGCCGCTGGCTGACGGTCAATGCCCTGGTGCTGACCCTGGAGGGTCAGGTGCGCCAGCCGACGGTCAGCCACCATCTGCGCCTGCTGGAAGAGGCCGGCCTGGTGCTGGTCGAGCAGCGCGGACGGCAGCGCCGCTACACGCTCAATCAGCAGCGCCTGACGAGCTGCTGCGGCGAGTTGATGCGCGTCTACGCGCCGGATTACCGCCTGGCGCCGGTCCCGGTCAGCGACGGGGAAAGGGAAGAGGTATGAGCGAGAGCATCCACGAACAGGTGCGCGAACGTTACGGCGCGCTGGCGCAACAGGGCGAAAGCTGCTGTTCTCCCGATTTCTACGGCGCGGCCACGCTGGAGGGCCTGCCGCAGGAAGCCAGCGACCTGTCGCTGGGCTGCGGCAACCCGCTGGAAGGCGCGGACCTGCAGCCGGGCGAGACGGTGCTGGACCTCGGCAGCGGCGCCGGCATCGACTGCTTCCTGGCGGCGCGCGCGGTGGGGCCGACGGGCCGCGTCATCGGCGTCGACATGACGCCCCCCATGCTGGAGCGCGCTGAAGCGGCGCGGGCGCGCATGGGCATCGCCAACGTCGAGTTTCGCGAGGGGCGGATCGAGGACCTGCCGCTGGAGGCGGACAGGGTCGACGTGATTCTCTCCAACTGCGTCATCAACCTCACGCCGGACAAGGCGCCGGTCTTCCGCGAGGCCTTTCGCGTGCTGAAGCCCGGCGGCCGCCTCGCCGTCAGCGATATCGTCAGCGCGGGCGAGTTCGCGCCGGAACTGACGGCCGACCGCGAGAAGTGGGCGGAGTGCGTGACCGGCGCCATTCCACTGGCGGACTACACCGGCCTGATGCGCGCGGCCGGCCTGGTGGACATTGAGGTCGCCGACGTGCAGAACGCCGACGGGATCATCACGATTCAGCCGGGCATGCCGCCGCTCTTCAGCGCGCGCATCACGGCGCGCAAGCCACCGGGCTGACTCCCCGCGTCGTATGACCGCGCCCGACGGGTTTCCCTACCGGGCGCGCTTGCGTTTAACCGTCCTGCTGCATTTCCGATTCGTAGAGGCCGGCGCCGATGGTGACGTGGTCGCCGTCCAGCGTCCCGCCGACGACGAAGGAGTGCTTGGCCTCGACCTCGTCACTGGCCGGGTTCAGCCACAGGTAACGCACCCAGCCCTCGCCGGCCTCGCTGCGCGCCGCATCGAGGATGTCCTGGTTCAGCAGGTTGCCCTCGGCGTCTGTGAGGTCGCAGCGCGATGCATCGCCCTGCTGGCGTTCGTAGTCGAGCGGGTAGACCAGCTGGCGACAGAGCTCGTCCAGCACGAAGACGTAGGCCGCGCCGCCGATCCACTGCGGATGGTTGAGGAAGAGGTCCCAGGCCAGGTCGCCGCGCTCGTCGACCAGATCTTTGGCGCAGCGCACGAACTGCTGCAGTTCGTCACGGGTGTCGACGTCGCGCGCCAGCGGCAGCGCGCGACATTCGGCAGAGGGAACGTAGAGGCCGGTGCCGAGAACGTAGGGGTGACCGTCCAGCAGGACCCTGCGGACGTAGGACGCCTTGTGGCTGGCCTCGTCGGTGGCGGGGTTGCGGAAAGTGTAATAGACGTAGCCGTCGTCATGCGTGCCGAGGACTCGCTCGATCTCCAGGCCAATGCTGACGCCGTCCGAATCGACCAGATCGCCGCCGTAGGTGCCGACGAGATCGGGTTGGCCGGCGTTGGCGATCTGGTAGAGGGTCACCAGGTCACCGAGGAAGAGATAGGTGGGGCCGGAGTTCCAGCGCGGGTCGCTGGAGAAATCGTGCAGCGCCTGCAGGCCCTGCTGCTGCAGGTGATGGGCCGCGCAGGCCACGAAGCGTTCGACGTCGCGCTCGTTGTAGACCAGCGAGGCGCGCACCACCTCCGGCGAGCAGCTGCCATGGGTGTCCCGGGGATGATAGCCCGCACCCAGTCCCGCGGGCTCGCCATCGCGCTCCAGCGTCATGATGTAGCTCAGCTTTGGCTCGTCCTGCACCGTTTCGCGGCTTGTGAAGCGGTAGTACGCGAAGCCCTCGCCGAAGTCGCTGGCGATGCGGACCAGTTCACGGGTGGACCACACGCCCTCCGAATCCTGCAGGTCCCACAGGTTGCTGCCGGCGGACAAACCCGAGCCGGCCACGAAGAAAATTTCACCTTGCAACGTGCCGGCGAAGAGATAGACGTCTCCATCCATCCAGGCGCTGGTCTCGAAGTCCTGCGCGGCCTGTTCCCAGCCGACGGCCTCGACGTGCGCCGCGGCACACTGCACGAAGCGTTTCAGTTGCTGACGGCTGTGGATGTCGGCGAGGCGGCCGGCGTGGTCGTCGCAGGGCGTCTGTGCCGCGACCGGTATGGCCAGCAGCGTCAGCAGCAGCGCCGGAATGAACAGGAACTGTCGTGATTTTCCGAAAACCATGAAACCCTCCCTGCCGGTCCGCCGACCGGCGCGTATGCGCCGCTGCGATCACTCGTCGCCGACAGCAGCGATAACAGATTACGATTGCATTTGCGATTCGTAGAGGCCGGCGCCGATGGAAACGTGGTCGCCGTCCAGCGTCCCGCCGACGACGAAGGAATGTTTGGCCTCGACCTCGTCACTGGCCGGGTTCAGCCAGAGGTAGCGCACCCAGCCCTCGCCGGCCTCGCTGCGCGCCGCATCGAGGATGTCCTGGTTCGGCAAGTTGCCCTCGGCGTCTGTGAGGTCGCAGCGCGATGCATCGCCCTGCTGGCGTTCGTAGTCGAGCGGGTAGACCAGCTGGCGGCAGAGATCGTCCAGCACGAAGAGGTAGGCCGAACCGCCGATCCACTGCGGGTGATTGAGGAAGAGGTCCCAGGCCAGCTCGCCGCGTTCCTCGACCAGCCGCGCGGCGCAGTGCACGAACCGCCGCAGTTCGTCTCGTGTGTCGACGTCGCGCGCCAGCGGCAGATTGCGGCATTCGGCGGCGGGGACGTAGAGGCCGGCGCCGAGAACGTAGGCGTGGCCGTCGAGCAGCACCCGGCGCAGGTAGGTTGCCTTGGGCTCCACCTCGCCGCTGGCCGGATTTCTGAAGCGGTAATAGACGTAGCCATCGTCGTGGCTGGTCAGGATACGCCGCTTCTCTCTTGCGAAGGGCACAGCGTCCATATCGCGAAACTCACTGCCATCCACGCCGACCAGGTGTGGTTGCCCGGCGGCAAGCACCGCGACGAGGCTTTCCATGTCCAGCAGGATGAGATAGGTGGGGCCGGACTTCCAGCGCGGATCGCTGTTGAAGTCGTGGATCGCCTGCAGGCCCTGGCGCTGCAAATGGAGTTCGGCGCAGGCCACGAAGGCCTCGACGTCGCGTTCGCTGTAGACCAGGGAGGCGCGCACCACCTCCGGCGAGCAGCTGGCCCGCGTGTCCTGCGCATGCAGGCCGGCGCCGATGAAGGCCGGCTCGCCCTGGTAGTCCAGTTGCAGGACGTAGGACTCCTTGGGTTCTTCCACTCCGCTGGCGATGTTTTCGATGCGGTAATAGACGAAGCCGGCGCCGAAGTCGCGCGCGATGCGGGCCTGCTGCTGCACGATTGGCGTACCCTCCGAATCGCGCCATGCTGACAGGTCGCTGCCCGGGGCGATATCCACTCCATGGGCGAAGAGGTGCTGGCCGTCGATCGTCGCGGCGAAGAGCGCCAGCGGGCCATCCTGCCAGTCGCTGCCGCTGAAATCCTGGAAGGCCTGCTCCCGGCCGACGGCCTCAATGTGTTCGGCGGCGCAGTGGACGTAGTCCTTCAGTCGCTCACGGCTGTGCAGGTCGGCGAGGCGGCCGGCATGGTCGTCGCAGGGAGTCTGCGCGGCGACCGGGGCGGTCAGCAAAGTCAAGGAAAGCAGCGCAAGGGCGATCAGGGCTGCGGCCAGCCGCTGGCGGCGTGGACGAAATGGCATCGCTCTCTCCTCTGCGGGATGTGAAAGGGACCGCTCCCGGCCTGCGCCAGGCTTGACGCTGGCGGGAGCGATCCGCTGAAGTCGCTACTCCAGTTCCGACTCGTAGAGGCCCGCGCCGACCGAGACGTGCTCGCCATTGAGCGTCGAGCCGATGATGTAGGAACTCTTGGTCTCGAGCGTTTCGCTGGCCGGGTTCAGCCAGACGTAATCGACCCAGCCCTCGCCGGCCTCGCTGGTCGACATGTCGAGGATGTCCTGGTTGACCAGGTTGCCGACGGAGTCGAGCAGCTCGCAGGTCTGGGATTCATCGTAGAGGTAGTCCAGGTGGTAGAAGATGTTGCGGCAGTCCGAGCCCGAAACGAAGAGGTAGGAAGAGCCGCCGATCCACTGCGGGTGATGACGGAAGAGGTCGAAGGCCAGCTCGCCGCGTTCCTCGAAGAGTTCGACGCCGCAACGGACGTAGAGTTGCAACTCCTCGCGGGTGTTGATGTCGCGCGCCAGGGGCAGGGCGTTGCAGGCCAGGGAGGGGACGTAGAGGCCGGCGGCGAGGAGGTATTCGCGGCCGTTGTGGAGGACGCGGCGGGCGTAGGTGATCTTGCGCCCTTCCTCGTCGGTGGCCGGGTTGCGGAAGCGATAATAGACGTAGCCGTCATCGTGGCTGCGCAGGATGCGCTGTATCTCCTGGGTGATCTTCACGCCATCCGGGTCGGTGGAGCCGCTGCGGTCCGTGCCGACGAGGTGCGGCTGGCCGGCGTTGAGCACGGCGAAGGCGCTCTCCAGATCGTAGAAAAAGAGGTAGCTGGGGCCGGAGACCCAGCGCGGGTCGCTGTTGAAGTCTTGCAGGGCCCGCAGTCCGTGCCGCTGCAGGTGATGGGCGGCGCAGCCGACGAAGGTCTCGATGTCCTGTTCGTTGTAGACGAGGGAAGCCCGCACCGTATCCGCCGGGCAGGTGCCATGCGTGTCCTGCGGGTGCAGGCCGGCGCCGATGAAAGCCGGCTCACCCTGGTAGTCCAGCTGCAGGACATAGGAGAGCTTGGGTTCTTCCGCGCCGCTGGCGATGTTTTCGAGGCGGTAATAGACGTAACCGCCGCCGAAATCACGCGCGATGCGGGCCTGTTCCTGCACCACGGCGACGCCGTCGGAATCGCGCAACTCCCACAGGCTGTCACCCGGGTTGGCGTCCGTGCCGGGGCTGAAGAGCGTGGTCCCGTCCAGGGTGCTGGCGAAGAGATAAATCGGGCCGTCCAGCCATTCGTCGCCCCCGAAATCCTGTGCGGCCTGCTCCCAGCCGACCATTTCGACGTGGGCGGCGGCGCAATGGACGAAGGCTTTCAGTTCCTCGCGGCTGTTCAGGTCGGCGAGGCGGCCGGCGTGGCTGTCGCAGGCTGTCTGCGCCGCGACCGGCGTCGCCAACGCCGTGAGCAGCAGCGCGAGCGTCAGCAGGATCAATGCAGGGCCAGTCAATCGAAAACGCATGATGGGCTATCCCCTTCCCTTGTGTGCAAAAAACCGGGCGCAGGTCGAAGTCCTGTCCCGGATAAACACACATTCACTATAGCATTAAGAAAGGGTCCAAAAAGGCCGGATGGACGAAGCGTTTCAGGCCTGCCCGTCGGCCCATTCCCGTGACCAGGCGACGGCCCGCCCGATACCCTCGCGCAGCGAGGTCTGCGGCGCGTAGTCCAGCAGTTCGCGCGCCTTGTCGATGTTGGCCACGTAGTGCGTGATCTCGCCCGCGCGGCTTGGTTCGATGCGAAGTTCGGGTCCGGTCTCCAGCGCCTCGCCGATAAAGCGCACCATGTCCAGCAGGCGGTGGCCCTCACCGCAGGCCAGGTTGATGGTCTCGTCCCGCAGGGCGCCGGCGAGGAGGCGCTCGATGCCGGCGCTGATGCCCTGGATGCAATCGTCGACGTAGGTGAAGTCCAGCACCTTTTCCCGCCCGTAGACGGTGACCGGGCGGCCGGCGCCGATCTCGCGAATGAAGAGCGGGATGACGCGTTCCATGCGTTCGAGGTCGTTGTCAAAGCGGCCGTAAACGTTGCTGAAGCGAAAGACGAGGTAGGGCAGGTCGTAGCACTGGGCGTAGGAATAGATCAGCGCCTCGCCCGAGAGCTTGCTGGCGGCGTAGGGGCTCTCCATGTAGTAAAAGTCGGCGTGCGCCTCGTCGGTGATGTAGCGGTGGATGTCGCCGTAGATCTCGCGCGAACTGCTGAAGACGATGGGCAGGCGGTTCTGCCGGCAGAACTCGAGGACGTTGAAGGTGATGGCGATGTTGTCCAGCGCGCGCAGCGGGTTCTCGACCAGTTCGTGCACCTTGGCGTGGGCGGCGAGATGCACCACCAGATCGAGGTCCTGCGGCCAGTCCCGCGGGCCGACGCCGCCGTTGAAGCGGGCGGTGCGTTCGCCCAGGTCCTGCAGCAGGGTCGGGATGCGCGTGGTCCAGGTGTTGGGGCGGATATCGACGCCGAATACCTCGTGGCCCTGCCGCAGCAGATGCAGGCCGAGGTTGCTGCCGATCTGGCCGCTCGAGCCGGTGATGAGTACGCGCACGGTCGCTCCTGACTGTTCGCCCCACTATAGCGTGGGCCCGGCCCCGAATCATCCCGCAGGGGTGGCGCTCACCCCCTCACCCCCCGGCCCCTTTCCCGCCCTGGGGGACGGGAGCCCTTCCCTCAGGGAGAGGGGGAGTCCCGTCATCAGTGATTTCAGGCCGCAGGAATAGCAGCGGTGCGCAATGCAGGAAAAGCCTCCCTCCCTGGGGAAGGGCTCCCGCGCCTGAGCGGAAGGGGTTTGGGGCGAAGGCGGGTTGGCAAGGTGTCACGAAGGTGATCGTCCCTGGAAATCCGGGGGTTACACCTGTCTGAGCATTTGGCAAGACAGACAGCAAACCCAAAGAAAAAGCCCCTCTCCCTGAGGGAGAGGGGTTTGGGGTGAGGGCGCAACCATCCCGCGTCTGAGCGGGAAAGGGGTTGGGGTGAGGGCGCACGCTCCCAATGCCCTGCCCTTGCGTTACGCGGAAATCTCTCCGGGGAGTGAGCGAGGGCGCGCAGCCCCGACTGGCGCATGCCGCCGCCTTTGCGCTAGACTGCGCAACCGGCCCCGGACCAGGAAGACGATGACTCCCGACATCATCCGCACCCTGCTCGACTACCATTACGGCGAACAGCAGAAAGTCTGGCAGGACTGCGTACTGCAACTTGACGAAACGCAGTACCTGCAGGATACAGGCTATTCGCATGGCAGCATTCACGAGACCCTGCTGCACGTGCTGAACGGGGAATGGACCTGGCTGGAGCGGGCCCGGGGGCGTCCACCGCTACGGCGATTCAGCGCCGGGGACCTGCCAGGGCGCGCGGAACTGGGTGAGAAGCTGGAGGAAGTCGGGGCGGAGCTGCGGGAATTTGCCGCTGGCCTCGACGAGGCGGGCCTGGCCGCGCCGGCGCCCTACAGGTCGGCGGCGGGCGAGCGCATCGACAACCGCGTGTGGCACATCCTGCTGCACATCGCCAACCACGGCCTCATCCACCGCGCCGAGATCATGGCCATGTCCGCCCGCATGGGCGGCCCCTCCTTCGATCTGAGCCTGATGCGCTGGCTCTACAAGGGGCGCTATTAGGGGAAAGGTGCAGCATCGTGATTGATCAACAACTGCTGGAGCGCTACACCGACGAGGGCTACGTGATCGTGCCCGCGCTGTTCCCCCCTGGGGAAGTGGAGACCATCAAGGCGCATTTCATGCGTTTGCACGCGCGCAAAATCGGCTTCCACGATGACGGCATCACGGACGAATTCGATCCCCTTTACCGCTATCCGCGCATGATCCACCCGCATCGTTACGATGCGCTCAGCCGCGACTGGTTGCTCGATCCGCGCCTGCGGGCCTGGACGACGGCCCTGCTGGGGCGCGAGCCGCTGGCGGCCCAGACCATGTTTTACTTCAAGCCGCCCGGCGCCCGCGGCCAGTCCCTGCATCAGGACCAGCGCTCGCTGGAAGTGCGGCCGGGCACCTGTCTGGCGGCCTGGATGGCGGTTGACGCCAGCGACGGAGACAACGGTTGCATGAAGATCGTGCCGCACAGCCAGGATCTGGAAAAGCTCTGCATCATCGATGCGGACCGGCGCAAGTTCTTCAGCGGCACGACCGTCGAGCTGGCGGAGTGGATGGAATTGCACAGCCTGCCGATGCAGCCGGGCGACGTGCTCTTCTTCAACGGCCAGGTGATTCACGGCAGCTGGCCCAACACGACCGCAGACCGCTTCCGCCGCGCCATGATCGCGCATTACGTCGTCGGCGAGGCGGAAAAGGTGGCGAAATTCTACCAGCCGCTGCTGACCTTCGACGGCGAGGAGCTGGAGATGGGCGTCAGCGAGCATGGCGGTCCCTGCGGCGTCTGGGTGCCGGCGACGGAAGCCGGCGGCCGTGAGGAACTGGAACTCGTCGAGCCCGCCTGAGGCCGCGGCCCGCGCCGCGGCACAGCGCAAACGCAACAACCTGACCACATCCATGGACGTCTGCCATGCATTGCATCACCCTCGACCGCGTCACCCTGTCTTATGCCGCCCGCGAGATCTTCGCGGAGCTCTCCTGGGCCATTGACGACCGCGCCCGCAGCGGCCTGATCGGCCCCAACGGCGCCGGCAAGTCCAGTCTGCTGCGCATCATCAGCGGCGACCTGCAAGCGGATAGCGGCGCCGTGCAGCGCCAGCCCGGGACGCGCGTCGGCTATCTGCCGCAACAGGTCACCCTGCCCGCGGGCCGCAGCCTGCTGGAAACGGCCATGGAGTTGCCGCCGGCGCTGGCCGAGGTCGAGGGACGTCTGGCGCAAGTGGAAGCGCGCCTGGCCGAGCCGGCGGTCTACAACCACGAGCGCCGCCTGACGCATGTCCTGGCGCAGCAGGAACGGGCTCTGGCGGACTACGAACGCCTCGGCGGCGCGCAGCACCAGGGCCGGGTGCGCTCGCTGCTGGCCCACCTCGGCCTCGGCGAGGCCGATTACGACCTGCCCTGCGAGGCGCTCAGCGGCGGCCAGAAAAAGCTGGTGGCCCTGACGCGCCTGGCCGTGGCCCGGCCCGAGGTACTGCTGCTGGACGAACCCGACAACCACCTCGATCTGGTCGCGCGCCGCCGCCTGGAGGCCTTCATCCGCGACTACGAGGGCGCCGTCATCATCGTCTCGCACGACCGCTGGCTGCTGGATGAGGTGGTCACGGAGATC
Organism: Anaerolineae bacterium; assembly: GCA_034428275.1. Classification (GTDB taxonomy): domain Bacteria; phylum Chloroflexota; class Anaerolineae; order Aggregatilineales; family Phototrophicaceae; genus JAGWBD01. The sequence goes on along the minus strand of DAOUIB010000406.1, from coordinate 2,582 downwards.
GTCGAACTGGAGGCGGGTGCGCTGAAGATCTGGGCCGGCAACTACAGCTGGTACGCCACGCAGCGCGAACTGGCGCGCCTGCGGCAGCAGCAACAGTACACGGCGCAGCAGAAACGCATCCGCCAGATCGAGGAGGCCATCAAACGCTTTGAGCACTGGGCGCACATCACCGAGGACCCGCGCCACAAGCGCAAGGCGCGCCACCGGCGGCGGATGCTGGAGCGCATGGAAGAGAAGGGCGAGATGATCGAGAAGGTCGTCGAGCGGCGCCAGTTACAGGCGGAGTTCAGCGGCTGGCGCGGCAGCACGAAGGCGCTGGAGATCACGGGCCTGGCGATGGGTTACGACGACGACCTGCTCTTCGTCGACCTGGACCTGCTCCTGCGGCACGGCGAGCGCGTCGGGCTGATCGGCCCCAACGGCGCCGGCAAGTCCGTCCTCTTCCGCCTGGTGCTGGGCGAGGAGACCCCGCTGGAGGGGCAGATTCGCATCGGCCCGGGGACGCAGCCCGGCTACTACGCGCAGGACCACGAGACCCTCGGCCCCTGGCTGCAGCGCTCGCCGCTGGAGCGCGTGCGCGACATCCGTCCCATGTCCGAAAACGACGCGGTCGCCTTCCTGCTGAAGTACCAGTTTCACTACGAACAGTTGCGACTGCCGGTGGCCGCGCTCAGCGGCGGCGAGCGCAGCCGCCTGCAACTGGCGACCCTGGTGCTGGAGCGGCCCAACCTGCTGCTGCTGGACGAGCCGACCAACAACCTCGACATCCCCACCGCCGAGGTGCTGGAGACGGCCCTGGCGGATTTCAACGGCGCGATTCTCGCCATCTCGCACGACCGTTACTTCCTCGAGCGCACGGTCGACCGCATCGTCGAACTGCGCGACGGCGAGTTGACCGGCCACGCCGGCGGCTACAGCGACTGGCTGAAACGATTCGGGTAAATCGAGCGTTTACTTCAGATTGCCAGAGTTGAAACGGAGCAGGCGGCCCCAGTCGATCGTGCCGTCGGGCTGGCAAAATTCTTTCGTGAATTCGTCAATAAAATCCGCTTCGAGGACAGCGCGCCTTTTTTTGAAGCTTTCGTTCTGTTCGCGGGCCATGTACCCGACTGGTTCAATGAGGCTGGTATAGAGGTTCGGATCGCCGGATAGAAAGTGCCAGAAACTCTGGCCTTCATACTTGATGTAGTTGTCAATATTGGTTGTTCTGGCCCGGCCGTAACAGATTCCGAGCACGGGCTGGACATGTGCCGTGGCGTCACCCTGTTGCAGAATGCGAACTGCCGTCTGAAAGTTTTGTACCAGACGACGCTTCTGTGAGTGGTTACCCCAATTGGGGCCAGATTTGATGGATACCAGAAAGCGGGTATTCTGCCGGTCTAATTCCAGATCGATCCCCTCGGCGGTCGATTTCCGGCCGCCGTCCGCTTCACTTGAAACCCGAATGACCAGACTCTCCAGGAAATTCCGGCCAAACAGTTCTTCTTCTGATGAAGAAAGGTAAGCATCCAGCAATGAGCGGACCATTTCAGAGGCAGACTGCATGTCTTTCGCGCGGAACAGGTACGGGTTCTTGCGCCGCAGAATCGTGTTCAGTTTTACTTTCTGCAAGCGCTCAAGACGGGCGTTGTGAAACTCTTCAATCCTTTCGCTGGCGAACTCGTTGAGTCGCTGTGGATCAAAGCTCGGCATCCAGGGCCTCGGCAAAGGGTTGGGCGGCGATGCGTTCCCGCGAAATCTCGCAGTATTCCAACACCTTGTCGATACCGATGTAATGGCGGCCCAGGCCCTTCGCGGCGACAGCCGTTGAGCCGGAGCCGATGAAGGGATCGAGCACAACGTCACCGGGCCGGGTGAACAGCTGTATAAACCACGCAGGCAGCGAAATGGGGAAGGCGGCGCTGTGGCCGACGTTGTTGCACTCGGTGGCCATGTGCAGCACGTTGGTGGGATAGGCCTTTTCCCGGCCTTCCCAGTTGGACACGTTCTTGCCGAATCCGCTCTGCACGCGCGATTCATCGCGCAGGCGGTCTGTGTCGCTCAGCGATTTGAGACGCGTTTTGGCCCAGTCGCCCATCGGAACCATCACGGCTTCCTGGTACATCGCGAACCTGCGCTGACGGTTGAATTGCAGGCAGCGTTCCCAGGAATCGCGGAAGCGATTGGGCCACTTGCCCGGGTAGCAGTTCTTTTTGTGCCAGCAAAATTCTTCGGTCCACAACCAGCCTTGCTGCCGCATGGCCAGGATGAGTTCCAGAACATAGGTATGGCGTTCCCCCTGAACAACTCGTTCCTTGATGTTCAGCAGGAATGATCCTTGTGGGCGTAAAACACGCTGAAGTTCAGCAGCCACGGGCAGAAACCAGTTGACGTAGTCGTCTGGAGCGATTCCGCCATAGGTTCTTTTGCGTTGATCCGCATAAGGTGGTGAAGTGAAGATCAGGTCTACGGAATCAGATTCCATGGTCGCAAGCACCTCAAGCGCATCACCATGGTGAATCTGATCGATGCTGACTGGCGAAATGACCTGATCCGACACGACTTCGAAACCTGGCAATTCGGCTGACGTGAGGTTTCTGTAC
>DAOUIB010000405.1:0-15659 GCA_034428275.1 Anaerolineae bacterium | reverse complement strand
GCGCCACGGGCGTCAGACGCGGCTGACCCGCAAGGGCGGCCTGCACGTCGCGTTCGAGGATGCGGCCGCCAGGGCCGCTGCCATTCAAGGCGGTCAAGGCGATGCCGTTGGCCGCCGCCAGTTTGCGGGCGCGCGGCGAGCTGGCGGGACGGCCGCGGACCAAAGTGCCAGTTGGCTTCGTCGCGGGCGGGACTTGTGGCGTTGGCGGCGTCATGGCGGGCGCGGGTGGCGCCGGCGCGGCGCCTGTCGCGGATGGCGGGCGCAGATCTTCGACGTCCTCGCCGGGCGCGCCGATGGCGCCGATGGGCGCCATGACCTCGACCTCGGCGCCGACCTCGTAGAAGCGCGCCAGCAGCAGCCCGTCGGCGGGGCTTTCGATCTCCAGCGTGGCCTTGTCGGTCTCGATCTCGGCCAGCAACTCGCCCTGCGCGACGGGATCGCCGACGGCCTTGTGCCAGGCGAGGATGAGCGAGCTTTCCACCGAGTTGCCCAGTTTGGGCAGGAGCACTGCGCTGGCCATGGGGACCTCAGATCGCGTCCGGTCGCGTGGGCGTCGCGCGCCGCGGGCTCAGGGGTTCCGCCCCGCCGCCCCTGATCAGGAAGCTCTCCTCAATGTGCAGCGAGGCCTCGCCGGCGAGGAAGCTGCTGGCCTCGAGGTTGACCACCATGTCGACCTCGAAGGGCAGGTCGGCGGGGATGTTAAGGCAGTCGTCGCGCAGCCGCAAGCCGTTGTCCGCCACAATGACCGGATAGTCGCGCACTTCCAGGCCGAGGCCGTGGCCGTGCGGCGCGGCCACGCGAATGTCGCTGCCGTCGATCACGCGCTGCATGGCGGCCTGGGCCTGCGAGCCGCGCCGGCCGGGCCGCAACTGCTCGATACCGGCGTCGATGCAGGCGCGCAGCGCGTCATAACGGCCTTGCAACTCCGCCGACAGGGGGCCGAGGGCCAGGGTCAGGCCGCTGTCGGAATAGCAACTGTTCCAGCGACAGCCGAAATCCAGGTACATGACGGCGCCGGGCGCCAGGCAATGTTCCGTTTCGGTGGCGATGCCGACGCCGTCGATGCCGATGGCGAAGTGGTCGAAGTCGGCGCCCTCCCGGGCGACGCCGGCGCGGTAGGTCAGCGACAGTTGCTCCAGGCTGACGCCGGGCCCGGCCTGCGCCAGACTGGCTGTGGCGGCCGCCTCGCTGATCTGCGCCGCGCGCCGCAGGCGTTCGATTTCGTCGGCGGTCTTGACGGCGCGGACGTAGCGCAACAGGTTGCTGCAGTCCAGCAGTTGCGCGCGCGGCAGGGCGTCGCGCAGGGCCCGCAAGTGTCTGGCCGGCAGTTCCTCCAACTCGATGCCGAGTCGCCCGTCCTGCAGGCCGCGTGCGCGCAGCAGGTGCAGCAGGGCATCGTTGGGCGTGGCGGAGCGGCGCGAGTCCGCCTGGGTCTGACGGATGCGCGGCCAGGCCTGCGGCCGCGCGGGCGGGTCGCGCTCCTCGATGGTGGGCGCGCCGAAGGCGATCAGGTCGCGCAGCCACAGATCGGCGGCGTTGACGGCCATCATGGGCTCGACGACCAGGGCGGGCTCGCCGTCGCGCGGGAAGAGGGCATAGCGCTGCATACGCTCGCCCGGCGCGCCGGGGTTGACCATGTACTCGCGGAAGAGCGGGTCCAGCCAGAGGGTGAAGTCGCTGAAGGCGGTGATGTTGACCGGCGTGCAGGCGATCAGGGCGTCGAGGCCGGCCGCGTCCATGCATTCGCGGGCGCGGGCCTGGTTAAGGAGCATGGTCCTTGAGGGCCTTACTGGCAGGTGTAGCCGCCATCGACGAAGAGGGCGGTGCCGGTCACCCAGCGCGACTCGTCGGAGGCGAGGTAGAGAGCCGCCCAGGCCACGTCTTCGGAGACGCCGATGCGGCCCAGCGGGTGCATGCGCAGCAGGTCGTTCCAGCTGATGCCGGGCGGGAAGATGCGCTCCGGCTCGGCCTGCATTTCACTGACCTGGTCGCGGTTCAGTTCGGTGAGCACCCAGGCGGGGCAGACGGAATTGACGCGGATGTTGTCGGCGGCGAAATCCAGCGCCAGGCATTTGGTGATCAGTTCCTGGGCGGCCTTGGCGGCGTTGTAGGCGCCCTGTTTGGGCTGGCCCACGTAGGCGGAGATGGAACTGATGGCGATGATCGAGCCGCCGCCGCGTTTGCGCATCTCGGGGATGACGGCGCGGGCGCAGTACCAGCTGCCGCGGGCGTCGATATCGAAGGTGCGCTGCCATTCCTCGTCGTCGAGTTCGAGCAGGGTGCCGATGCTGGCGCGCACGCCGGCGTTGTTGACGAGGATATCGATCTGCCCGAAGCGGGCGAGGGTCTGTTGCGTCAGATGATCGACGGCCGCCGCGTCGCTGACGTCGGTCGGCACGACCAGCACCTCGCCGCCGGCCCCCTGAATCTCGTCGGCCGTCTCCTGCAGGGTGCTTGCGGTGCGGCCGCAGATGGCGACGCGGGCGCCCTCGGCCGCGAAGAGGATGGCGATCGCCTTGCCGATGCCGGTGCCGCCGCCGGTGACGATGGCGACCTTGTCTGCGAGTCGACCTGTCATGTTCGCCTCACCCTCCTGGTTCGCGCGGCGGCGCTAGTGCCACCACTGATACTCTATGTCGTCGATGTTTGCGAGTATGTGGCGCAGCCCCGGTACGTGCCTGTTTTGATAGTCGAACACTTCCGTAGCGTCGATTTGCAGTCGCAAACACTCGCGCTCGCCTGTCAGATCGCCCGGAACCAGGCCCTTCGCGGCCCGGTGTACGTGGCAGGCATCGTGAACAATGATGCTGGCCAGCCAGAGCACACCCGCAGACACGTGGCCCTGGGTGATACTGAACGCCCCGGTATGCAGATAGACGCCCGCGCCTTCTTCCTCCGAGACTTCCCTGATCTTGGTCAGTCCGTTGATCGAGTAGGCATACCACTGCGGGGCCCTGGTCTGCAGGATGTCAAGCGCCTGTTCAATCGCGTTGACGAAGGCGGGCGATCCCTCGATTTCGACGCCCCGATGTTTGCACTGCCCAAGGTGAAAGGCCCAGTGCCCTCTTGCCCACTCCTCGTCGCTCTTGCATTGCCAGTTGAGGAAACAGCAATTGTTGACTTCGGACGAGTCACTGCCCGTGGAGGTCAGGGGTAATTGCAGGCCGGTTTGCAGGGGCGCGGCGCACTGACCGTTCTGGAAGGCCTCGTAGCCGCTGACCCATTCCGCGTCGACCGTGCATTGCCGGTCGACGAAACAGCAGTTGTCGATTTGGGATTGTGTTTGGGTTGCGCTTCTCGTCTGTGTCTGGTCCGTGCCCGTGACGCGGGTGTAACTGACCCAGTCCGCCATCCACAGCGCGCTCCCGTTTCTGTCGATCTTCAGCCAGCGGTTGAAACGGCCGACGACCTGCAGGACGGAGCCTGAGGGAACGACTTCAACAACGACGCCCTCAAGACTGTAGGTATCGCGCAGGTTGATGTTGGCGCCGGCGCGAATCTGATAGTCCTGCGCCGAGACTGCGCCGCAGAGAACGAACAGCGCCAACAGGACGGCGGGCAGCGAGGTTTTCACAGACAGGCTCCCTGGAGAAATGCGGGCAATTCCCTGCGAGAGGAGGATCTGGCGAAACCGGCAACTGTTCCGTTGGATGTTTCCGGCGACATCAACCCGCCAGGCCGGCGCGGACGTCGCCGAGGGACTGCATCAGCGCGCCCGTCATGAAGCCCAGGTCGAGGCCGACGGAGACCAGCCGGCTGCCCTTGTTCGCCCAGGCGAGGACGGTCTCGAGCGGCGCGTCCGAGGGCAGGGGCACGCCGATGGGGATGTCTTTGGCCACGGCGACCTCGATCACGCGCTCCATCGCCTGGATCACGTCCGGGTGGTCGGGCGTCTCCAGCAGGCCCATCGAGGCCGACAGGTCCATCGGCCCGAGGAAGGCGAAGTCAAGGCCCTCCACGTCGAAAATGTTTTCGACGTCGTTCACGGCCCTGATATGCTCGATCTGGATGCCGGCGAGGATCACGCTGTTGGCGAGGCGCACGTAGTCGTCCATCCTGCGGCCGTAGTAGCTGGCGCGGCGCGGCCCGAAGCCGCGGATCCCCTGCGGCGGGTAGCGGCAGGCGGCGACGGCCCGTTGCGCTTCCTCCACCGAAGCGACCTGCGGCACCAGCACGCCGCCGAAGCCCATGTCAAGACAGGTCTTGATGAGCACCTGGTCGTTCCAGCCGACGCGCACCAGCGAGACGGCCGACGTCCCCTCGAAGGCCATGAGGATGCTGGCCAGGCTTTCCGGCGAGAAGGGCGCGTGCTCGGTATCCACCAGCACCCAGTCCAGGCCGGACCCGGCCATAACCTCGGTTACGGCCGGGTCGGTCAGCGTCACCCAGGCGCCGGGGGCCCGCTCTCCCGCAGCGAGCTTCCGGCGCAGCGCGATGCCGTTCTCAAGCAGGGACACGGCCGCCTACCAGGTGTAGCTTTTGGACGGGATGAAGACCTCCCGTTCGCTGACCTCGCCGCTGTCGGGTCGGTCGAAGAGCGGGTAGGCGGTGCCGCGCGGCTGGATGGCGACCACGTTGGCGCCGCGCATGTCCAGGCGGTAGGGAATCTCGCCGATGACGCGATGCAGGCTGCGCTCCAGCACCGGGAAGCGGATGTCGACGACGTCGCCGGGGTTGAGCCCCTCGAGGCAGACCATGGGGCCGTCAAGGCTGAAGTCGGCGGCTTCACCGTTCACCGTGGCCGTAACTGCCTCCAGGTCGATCCACTCGGACATGCGCACGTAGACCCTGGGCGCGTCCTTGATGGTCAGTTGCACGCGGCCGTCGGCCGGCAGCCAGCTGGCCACGTCCAGCCAGGGCGAGGCGCGGTTGAGCAGGAAGTTGACGGTCGTGCTGCCGTCCTCGCAGCGTTGCACGGCGCTGTCCCAGACGCAGTAGAGGGTGCGCGCGCCGTTGGCGGTGCAGCAGTGCATGATGCCCCTGCGGGTCAGTTTGTATTCACCGTCCTCGTTCCATTGCCGCTCGAAGCCCTCGTTGGCGCGCATCCAGCCGAGGAAGGAGCCGACCGAGCGCTCCAGCACGTTGTCGGTGTCCGGGTAGGGCGTGTCGTAGGCGCCCTCGACGAAGCAGTCATCCGGGATGTCGTGGATGAAGTCGGCATCCAGCACCTGGCCCTCGGCATACATGTTGCGCACCCAGCGGTCGACGTCGTCGATGTAGGCGCCGCCGCCGAATCCCTCGCGGGTCAGCGTCAGCGCCAGCCAGACCATGTCGGCGACCTCGCAGATCTCGACCGTGTTGCCCTGGCGTTCCAGATAAAGCTCGGCGCCCGGCATGATTTCCGCGTAGAAGCCGATCAGGGGATCGCCCATTTCGCGCGCCCAGCGGTAACAGGCGTCGACGCGCTCCAGCACCTCGCGGTCCTGGGCGGCCACGCCGTACTCGCAGACGGCCATCAGGGAATAGAGGCCGTGGTGGAAATGGTAGAAGTCGTAGTGGCCGTCCTCGTGTTTGAAGATGCGCTTCAGGGCCCAGCGCGCCAGACCGCGCGCGAGTTCCAGCGCGGGCTCGTAGCCGGTGAGGCGATAGAGCAGCGCGGAGCCGTGGCCCGAGGAGCCGACCGAATAGATCAGGCTCAGGTCCCAGTCGTATTTGTCGCCCAGGGAGCCATCGGGGATGGGGCCGGAAGGCTCGTCGGCGTCGGGCGGCGGCGAGGCGCCTTTGGGCCAGCGGCCGCGCCAGAAGAAGCGATAGTCCTCGCGCTCGACGGAGAGTTCGAGCAGGCGGTCGACCTTGCGTTTGGCCGTCTCGTACCAGATCGGATCGTCATCGAGCTGGCCGATGAAGCACAGCGCCAGGATCAGGCGTCCCTCGCCCCAGATTTCGGCGAAGGGCCGCAGCGCCTCGTCCAGCTCGGGCAGGGTGTCCTCCGGGGTGTAGGTGAGGCCGTCCTCGCCCAGCAGTTCCAGCTGGTTGCGCAAGATGTTGAAGTCGACGTCGATGTTCTGGTCGCTGCCGGAGACGGTGCGGCAGACCGTCAGCGCCTCCAGAAACTTGGCGGGGATGTTGAGATAGGCGTCGGTCAGGTGGTTGATCCAGATGACCGGCGGCCGGTGGGCGATGCTGACGTCGAACTGCAGGGCCCAGCGCTCTTCCGGCACAAAGGCGTTGGTGAGGGCGTTGACGGCCAGTCCCATCCGGTCGGCCAGGTTGAGAGTATCGGGGACGCTGGCGGTGTAGCGCTCGCCCTCGAGGCAGCGCTGCATGGGGTTGTGCTCAAGCATTTTTAATCGCCCTCCCGGACGTTGTGAAGCATTGAGAAAAACTTGCGCGGCGTGACGCGACCGACCATGGCGCCCGCGCGGACGCTGTGAATCGGCAGGGGAAATTGATGGTGAGAAAGCTGCCGGAACGGGACAAGGCCGCCTCCGGAGCGCCCGGCGTCAGTAGTTGACCCGGCGGCGCGAGAAGAACCAGAACTGGATCAGACCCAGGGCCAGCATGACGAAGAACCACACCACCGCGACGGCCGCGGCGTAGCCCTGTTTGAAGTTCTGGAAGCCTTGCTGGTAGATCAGCCACACCACCGTTGAGGTGCTGCCGGCCGGGCCGCCCTTGTCCTCATGCGAGACCTGGCCGCCGGTCATGATGTAGACCGGCTCGAACATCATCATGCCGCCGAAGGTGAGAATCACCGCCACGAAGGCGATGGTGGGCATCAGCAGGGGCACGGTGATCTTGCGCAGGCGTTGCCAGGCGCTGGCGCCGTCGATGGCGGCGGCCTCGTAGAACATGTCGGGGATGGTCTGCATGCCGGCCAGCAGGAGCAACATGGCGTAGCCAACGCCGCCCCAGACGGCCACCAGGGCCAGGGAGAGCAGCGAGGTCTCCGTAGAGAGCAGCCAGCGGCTGGTGGGCAGACCAAAGGCGTGGAGGATGCCGTTCAGGGGGCCTGTACTGGTGGGCGCGAGCATGTATTTCCAGAAAGTGGCAGTGGCGGCGATTGGCACGATGTGCGGCAGGAAGAAGAGCGAGACCAGCACGGTGCGGGTGGTGATGTTCTTGAAGCTGTTGATCACCGCCGCCAGCAGCAGCCCCAGCACGGTGGTGACGGGCACGACCATCAGCACGTAACGCAGGGTGACGCCGACGGCGTTGTGAAAGGCGCGGTCCTGCATCAGGCGCCGGAACTGCATGTCGCCCACCCAGGCGCGGCGCAGGGTCAGGCCGCGATGGAAGGAGAGGCTGAACTGGTCGAGGATGGGATACCAGAGCATGAGGCCGTAGAACACAAAGACGACGACGATGACCAGCAGCGCCAGTCGCGATTTCGGCAGCAGGCCGCTCAGGCGCCGGCGCCGTATTCGCGACAGATCGAGCGATTTCGCTGTCAGGGCAGTCATGTCAGGGTCCCTCCCGCTTGTCGTCTGCGACCGGCCCGGCCCCCGTCAGGGACAGGGCCGGCCGCGAGGGAAACTCGGTGCAGCGCAGGCTGCAGGCGGCTAGCGCACCTGGGCCATCATGGCCTGCTCTTCGGTCAGGTAACTGGCGTGCACGTTGTCCCACCAGTCCTCTGCCGGGATCAGACCATCGGTCCATTCCGGATGCGCCTCGTAGTCGGCCCGCGTGAGGATCGTGCCCCACAGGCTCGGCGAAAATTCGAGGATCGTATCGGCCTCCTGCTGCAGGTCCTGGAGCACCTGACGCACGGGCTCGTTGTTGTCGTAGCAGCGGCTCCAGGCGGTGTTGGTGGCGGTCCACATCTCCGGGCTCCAGTAGCCGGGTGAGACCGAGTTGCCGGGCAGGTGCTTCTCGAAGGCGCCGGCCCAGTGCGGGTTGTCGGGGGTGATGGGGTCGATACCCACGGCCTCGAGGCGACCCGGCAGGTAGTTGAGGGCCACGGCGTTGGCGTGGGTCCACTCGACGGAGTAGAGCGCCTTCCACAGTTCCCAGGCCGCGGCGAGGCCCTCGCCGCTCTGGGCGGAGGTGTTGCCCCAGCCGAGGTGGACTTCCTTCCAGCCGTAGGGCGGGCCGCCGTTGGGCGTCGGATGGGTCATGACGCCCCAGTTGAGATCCGGATAGTCGCGGCGCAGCACCAGGCCGACCCAGAGCTGCTGCGACAGGAAGTAGGCGTTGCCGGAGTAGAACTTGTCCAGCGCGGCCAGGCCGGCGCGGTGGTCCAGGCGGAAGTCGTCGAACATGGAGAGCGTGATCTGCCACGCCTCCTCCCATTCGTCGCTGTCGAAGCCGGAGCGGGTGTCCTCCTCCCACCAGAAACCGCCGAGGTTATCGACCAGCGCGGTGTAGAGGTCGAAGGTCGTGCCGGCCGCCAGCGGCCAGGCCGAGAGCGTCGGCTCCTCGGCGTCGTCCGGCCAGACGGTCAGTTCCTTGGCGAAGGGGATCATGTCGGAGAGCTTGCGGGGCAGCGCGGTATGGTCCATGCCGGCGGCCTCAAGCAGGTCGATGTTGTAGAAGACGCCGCGCTCCCACCAGCCCCAGGGCAGGGAGTAAATGGCGCCGTCGATGTTCATGAAGTCGTTGGCGAAGCTGCCGAAGGAGCCCACCACGTCGACCAGGCCTTCCGGCATCGCGTTGAGGGCCATCAGGTCCAGCATCGGTGGAATCTGGGTCTGGTCCACGTTGCTGATGTCGGGCGGGTTGCCGGCGGCGACCGAGGCCGTCAGGCGGGTGAAGACGTCGCCCGTGGAATCGAGCGTCTCGAGGGTTACGTTGCCCGGCAACATCTCCGGCAACAGGTTGTCGTAGAAGTTGCTGAGAGCGGCGACACCCATCGGGTCCCGGGTGTCGAAGGGCGGGCGCCAGAAGGTGAGGGTGACCTCGCCCTGGGCCGCCACGGGCAGGCTGGCAGCGAGGCCGACGGAAGCGGCCGCGCCGCTGCCGACCAGCTTCAACATGTCACGCCGGCTGAGCTTTTGGCTTGTCTCGTTCATTCCATAACCTCCATATCACAAGAATGTTCGTACCAGCACACCTTTCCTGTGTTGCCTCCTCTCCCGCGATCTACTTGAATCCGGTCAGGCCGAGGCCGGCAGTGATGTAGCGCTGGCCGGCCAGGAAAATGATCAGCATGGGGGCGATGATGAGCAGCGCGCCAGCGGAGAGCAGCCCGGGATTGGCGCCGTAGCCGAAGGAGCGCCCGGCCAGCCAGACGCTGGCGACCTGCATCTCAAGGGAACTGGTGGCCACCAGCGGCCACAGGAACTCGCCGTAAAGGCCCATGAAAATCAGGATGGCGAGCGTGATCGTCTGCGGCCGCACGACGGGCAGGGCGATCTGCCAGAAGGAGCGCAGGAAGCCGGCGCCGTCGACCTTGGCTGCGTCGAGCAGTTCGTCCGGCACGGCCAGCATCGCCTGGCGCATCAGAAAGACCCCGAAGGCGTAGACGATCCTTGGCAGCAACAGCCCCTGGAAGGTATCCAGCATCGGAATCCCGGTGATATTGGTGATGCGCGCCAGCAGGCCCACCATGGTGACGATGTAGGAGGCCAGCGGCATCAGCGAGGAGGCGACGATGGTCCAGAAGAGGATGTTGCCGACGGTGGAACGGTGCTTGACGACGACGTAGCCGATCAGCGCGCTGACGATGACCGCCAGTACCGTACCCACGCCGGCGTAGAACAGGCCGTTGGCCATGGCGCGCGGGAAGCCGATGTTGAGTACGTTGATATAGTGTTCCAGAGAGAAACTCTGCGGTATGAAGGTCACCGGCACGCGATTGGCCTCGCCGGCCTCCTTGACGCTGGTGGTCAACAGGAAGTAGAAAGGCAGGAAGGAAAAGAGACCGAAGATGAAGAGCACGACGAAGAGCAGGATGCGCGTGTTGCTGCGCTGTCCCCCTCCGGCCCAGTTGGAGGCGACGACCTCATCCGGAGCTGTCAAAACATCCTGACTGGCCATAAGCAAATCCGTTCCCTAACAATAATTCCCTCTTGCCGGGAGATTGTACCCCATTTTGCCCGCGTGCATCAAAATCTACACGCGTAGAACGGCACCATTGTAACCGGCCCCCTGCGCTTGTCAAATTTACCCCGGTTGGCGGGGGCCGCTGCTGCGGAACAGGCTCTGCGATGGCGCGCGTCCGGTTGACATGGCCCGCCCGGGCAAGTACACTCCCCGCCTGAATCTACGGGCGTAGACCGCTGCTGCAGGGGGCCGGAAAGGGCGAAATTGGCCGGAAAAGTCACGCGGGACGACGTCGCCAGGCTGGCCGGCGTCTCCACCGCCACCGTGTCCTACGTCGTCAACAACGGGCCGCGCCCCGTCGCCAGACGTACGCAGCAGAACGTGCGCGAGGCGATCGAGAAGCTGGGCTACGAGCCCGACGGCGTCGCCCGCAGCCTGGTCACGCGGCGCACGCGCAGCATCGGCTTCATCGTGCCGGACATTCTGAACCCGGCGCACACCGCCATCACCCGCGCGCTGGGCGATGCCCTCTGGGACGCGGACTACAGCCTGACCCTGGGCAACAGCGACGAGAACCCCGAACGGGAGCTGGCCTGTCTGCGCGCCTTCCGCGGCAGGGGCGTGGACGGCGTCGCGCTGACGCCCGGCGGCGGCAACCTGGGCGCGCTCTTTGCCCTGCACGAAAGCGGCCGGCCGCTGGTGCTGCTCGACCGCCAGATCGAGGGGTTGCCGGCCAACTGCGTGCTCTTCGAGAATCGCGGCGGCACGCGCGCGGCCGTGGAGCATCTCATCGAGCTGGGTCATCGCCGCATCGGCCTGATCAACCTGCCCGCCGCCCTGACGCCGGGCCGTGAGCGCCGCGACGGTTATCTGGACGCCCTGGCCGCCGCCGGCCTGCGCCGCGACCCCGCGCGCATCCGTGAAGGCGGCTTCAAGGGCGGGGGCGACAACCCCGGCCGGCGTCTGGAAGGGCGCCTGCTGGCCGCCGACCTGCTCGACCGGCGCGACCCGCCGACGGCGCTCTTCGTCAGCAACAACCGCCTGATGCGCGGCGTGCTGCACCTGCTGCGCGAACGCGGCCTGCAGGTCCCCGCCGACCTGGCGCTGGCGACCTTCGACGACATGGAATACTACGAGGACATCACGCCCTCCATCACGGCCGTGGGCACCTCGCTGCGGGAATTCGGCCAGCAGGTCGCCCGTCTCCTGCTCGAGCAGATTGAACAGGGACAGAACGGCCGCGAGCCGCGCGTCATTCGCGTCCCGTTCCGGCTTAACATCCGCGAATCGACGCACGGGACCTGAAGGCGGGCCCCGCTCCTTAACAGAAAGAAAGGGCTGCCGCGTCCGGCAGGCCAGGGAGGAGAGACCATGCCCGGGAAGATCCGACTGGCGCTGGCAGGCGTGGGCAACTGCGCCAGCGCGCTTGTGCAGGGCCTCGCCTGGTACGGGCAGAACGATTCGGAGCTCGGCCTGACGCAGCGGGTGCTCGGCGGCTACGACGTCTGCGACATCACGCCCGTGCTGGCCTTCGACGTCAGCGCGCACAAGGTCGGGCGCGACCTGGCGGAGGCCATCATGGCGCCGCCCAACTGCGCCTGGCAGGTGCCGGGGGTGTGCGTCGGGGAGACGGGCGTGGAAGTCCTGCCCGGCCCGGTCGCCGACGGCATGCCGCCGCACCTGGCGAAATACGCGCCGCTGTCGGACGCCGCGCCGGTGGACCTGGTGCAGGCGCTGCGCGAGACCGGCGCGGAAGTGCTGCTCAACATGCTGCCCACCGGCTCGGCGAAGGCGTCGCGCCTGTATGCCCAGGCGGCGCTGGAGGCGGGCGTGGCCTTCGTCAACGGCATGCCGGAACTGATCGTCTGCGACGAGAGCTTCGCCGGCGAGGCGCTGGAACGCGGCGTGCCGGTGGTGGGCGACGACGTGAAGAGCCAGCTGGGCGGCACCATCCTGCACCGCGCCATGGTGGAGGCGATGCAGGCGCGCGGCATTCACATCCGCCGCACCTACCAGCTCAACTACGCCGGCAACACCGACTTCGACAACCTCGTCAATCGCGGCGAGAGCAAGGAACAGACCAAACGCGAGGCCGTCGAAACGCTCATCCCCTACGAGACGGGCGTCTCGGCCGGCTTCGCCCACGTGCCGGTGATGGGCGACCGCAAGACCACGCGCTTCTACTTCGACGTGGTCAATTTCAGCGGCGCCCCGCTGCACATCGACGCCACGCTGGAAGTCGAGGACAGCGCCAATTTCGGCGGCACGGTCGTCGATGCCATCCGCTGCTGCCGCGTCGCGCTGGACCGCGGCGTGGGCGGCGTGCTGCAGTCGGCCTCGGCGCTGTATTGCAAGCACCCGCCGCAGCCGCTGACGGATGCGGCGGCCCTGCAGCAGGTCGCCGAATTCCTGCAGGGCGAGCGCGAACGTTAGGCGCAGCACATGACGGGGCAAACGCCGGAGATCGTCTTCGCCGGTCACCTGGTGCAGGAGATGATCCACTTTCCGGACAGGGAACTGGGCCCGGTGCTGGGCAGCCCGGTGGCCTACGGCTCGCTGACCGCCAGCCGCCTCGGCGGGCGCGCCGGCCTGGTGTCGATCGTGGGCACGGACATGCCGCCGGCACTGCTGCAGCCCCTGCGCGCGGCCGGCGTCGATCTGACGGGCCTGCAGGTGCTGGAAGGCGAGCGCACCACCCGCTCGCAACTGGTCTACGACGAAAGCGGCCACAAGCAGATTCGCTACCCGCAGCAGGCGCCGCCCCTTTTGCCGGAACACCTGCCGCCGCATTTTCGCGACGCGCCGGTCGTCGCCGTCGTCACCATGGACCATGACCTGCCGCTGACGACGATTCGAGAGCTGCGGCATCTGCCGGGCGCGCTGGCGGTCGATCTGGGCGGCTATGGCGGGGCGCATTCGCGCGCGCAGCCCGACGAGGCGGCGCCGCGCGAGCCGCGCGAACTGCTGGAGTTGATCGGGTGTTTTGACATCGTGCGCGCCAGCGTGGAAGATTGCGCGCTGCTGCCGGGCGCGGCGGCCGTCGCCGACGACGCGGCGCTGCGCGCGACGTTGGGGGCCTGGCTGACGCAGGGCCCGGCCGTCGCCATGATCACGCTGGGCGAGCGCGGCTGCCTGCTGGGGACGGCGGATGGCATCCGGCAGATTCCGGCGCAGCCGGGCCCGGTGGTCGATACGACCGGCGCGGGAGATGCCTTTTTCAGCGCCTTTCTCCTGCACTGGCTGCGCCACGACGATGCGGCTGCGGCGGCGCGCTTCGCGGCGGCCGCGGTGATGCCAGTGATCGGGCGCAGCGGCGGCGCGCATCTGGAGCGCTTTCCGCAGCTGGCCGACGTGGTGCTGCAGCCCGACAGCTGAGAGACGGACCGGGAGGACGACAATGGACAAGGTCAGATTCGCCGTCATCGGCTGTGGCAGCATCGCCGAGATCGCGCACTTCCCCTCGCTGGCGCAGGAGCCGGCGGCGCAACTGGTCGCCTGCTGCGACCTGAATGCCGACACGGCGCAGAAGGCCGCGGACAAGTGGCAGGCCGCGGCCTGGTACAGCGATTACCGTCGGATGCTGGACGAGCGCCGGGACCTCGACGCGGTGATCATCGCCACGCCCAACAACGTCCACCGCAACCAGGCGGTGGCGGCGGCGCGCGCCGGGCTGCACGTCGTGGTGGAGAAGCCGCTGGCGGCCACCAACTACGAGGCCTGGGACATCGTGCGCGTCTGCCGCGAGGAGGGCGTCAAGCTGATGGTCGGCTGCGACCGCCGCTTCTGGACGCACAACCAGTGGGCCAAGCAACTGATCGACGAGGGCGTCATCGGCGACGTGCTGATGGCCCGCGCCTCGCTGCACGAGCACTGGCACCTCTACCAGAACAACGTGGCGCATACCGCCTTCCGCCTCGACGCGGCGGTCTCCGGCGGCGCGGCGCTGACCGACACCGGCGCGCACGCCATCGACCTGCTGACCTGGCTGACCGGCAGCCCCGTGAAGCGCACCGTCGGCATCGCCAAACGCCTGGCGATGCCGGCCGACTACACGCTGAACGACGACACGGTCTGGCTGCTGCTGGAATACGAGAATGGCAGCTATGGTTGCGTCAGTTGCAACCGCTTTTCGCCGGTGGTCTCGCAGGCCACCGAGCTATACGGCACGGAGGGCACCATCTTCACGGCCACGGACGCCACCAACCCCTTCCAGAGTTCGCCGATGGCCGTCTACAGCAACCGCGACTATTCCTTCGCGGACCTGCCGCAGATCCTGAAGGACTATCGCTGGCCGCAGCACTTCTGGGTCGAGGACCACATCGACGAGCACGTGCCCAAACGCTGGATGCCGATCATGCCGCCGCGGCGGCCCGGCAACTACGAGCGCATGACGACGCATTTCGTCAACTGCATCCTCAATGATACGGAGCCGCTGGTCTCCGGCGAGGACGGCGCGCGCGCAGTGGAGGTGATGTGCGCCGTCATCAAGTCGATGGAGACCGACGGCTGGGTCGAGTTGCCCTTGCCGGCGGGCGAGCGCATCGCCCCGCCGCACTATCAGCCCCTGCCCTACAAGGACTAGCGAAAACTGGCGAGAGGGAGGCCAACATGACACGCAGCCTGGTGATTGGCGGCTCCGGCTACGTGGGCCGCGAACTGGTACGGCAGCTGGCCGCGCGCGAAGGCGACGAGGTGCATCTGCTGGGGCGCTCGCAGCCGGCGGGCGACCTGCCGGCGACCTGGATCGAGGCCGACATCACGCAGCGCGTGTCCTTGCGCGCGGCCCTGGCAGATCGTGAGTACGACGTCATCTACCACCTCGCCTCGCTGCCCGGCGACACCGGCGACCCGCTGCAGATGGTCACCGTCAACCTGCTGGGGCTGACGCACGCGCTGGAGATCGCGCGCGACATGCCGGGGCTGCAGCGCTTCGTGCTCTCCAGCAGCATCTCGGCCTACGAGTGGTATCCGGCGACGAAGTTCCGCGCGCCGGCCTACCAGCCCGTCGACGAGGAGCACCCGACGCGGCCCGAGGACATGTACTCGGTGACCAAGCGGGCCCAGGAACTGATCGCCCTGACCTTCTGGCACCAGGACCGGCTGCCGGTGACGGTGCTGCGCCTGACGGCGGTGATCGGCCCCGAGGGCAGCGGCGGCGGCCGCAGCTGGCGCGCCTTCGCGCGTATGCTGGCAGAGGGTAAACGCGTGGAAATCCCCTTCTTCTCGATGGAGGAGGTCTGCCACTTCATCGACCTGCGCGACGCGGCGCGCATGCACGTCGTGGCGGCGGAGCATCCCGGCGCGGTCGGGCAGGTCTTCAACTGCTGCGGCGCGGAGTCGACCTCGGGCATGGAGTTTGCGGCGGCGCTGCAGCGCCTGCGGCCGGGCATCGAGGTGGTCACCGGCTTCCCCTGGAGCATGGCCCAGGGCGACGTGATCGAATTCGACATGCGCAAGGCGCGCGAGAGGCTGGGCTTCGTGCCCGAACGGGGCATCGAGGACACCCTGGCGCATCTGCTGGCCTGGGTGGAGGGCGGCGGCCTGGAGCGCACGCCGGACCCCGACGAGGAGGTCAGCGACACCGGCGTCGAGGCGGAGTAGGGTCGCGCCTGGCAGGACGCAACAACACGGATGATATAGGGGCGACATATCATGTCGCCCCGCAGGTACGCCATGTGGGCGCCGGGGTGATGCGGGCGACTTGATAAGTCGCCCCTGCGGGATGCTTCGAGCTT
>DAOUIB010000404.1:0-1658 GCA_034428275.1 Anaerolineae bacterium | reverse complement strand
GCGCGGGAGGGCGAGATCCGTCGACGCATTCGGCAAGGCCCTCCAGTAGTCTGACGGGCGATTTGATCAATCGTCCCGGCGGGATGCTTCGGGCCGGTGCCCTCGCGGCCCCTGCGGGATGCTTCGAGCTGGCGCTCTCGCTACCCCTGCCCGCATTGCGGATTGTTGTACGGGCGACATATCATGTCGCCCGCGTGTATCAGAACACCCGGCGGGCGATCTGATAGATCGCCCGTACAGCGGCGCTGCCTTATGTGGATTCGGACAATTTGAACAATCGATCCTGGCCGCTCAGCCGTTGCCGAAGACCTCCTGGATCAGGGCGCGGATGGCCACGTTGTCCGGGTAGAGTACGTGATCGCCGTTGGCGGTCGTGCCGAAGCGCACCACCTGATTGTCGATCACGCCCTGGCGCAGGTTGTCGGGCGGCATGTCGCGCAAGAGCAGGCCCAGCTGCAGGATTTCATCCAGGCTGAGGTCCGTGCGGAAGCTCTTGCCCAGTTCCTGCCACAGTGTTGGCGCTTGACTGATGAGGCGACCGATGCCCTCCAGGCTGGCGACGTGGCGCAACATGGCGACCAACACCTGTTGCTGCCGCCGGGCCCGGTCGAAGTCCGCCCCGCGGGTGGCGCGGGTGCGGGCGTATTGCAGCAGGCGCTCCGCGTCCAGCGCCTGACAGCCGCGCTCGAAGGTCACCAGGGTGGTCCCGTAGTTGCCGTCGGGATAGTGGGGGTCGTCGATGCGCTGCTCGATGCAGACTTCCACGCCTTCCGGCGCCAGCAGGTCGACGGCCGTGAGGAAGGCGTCGAAATTGACCAGCAAATAGTTGTCGATGCGCAGGCCGAAGCTCTCCTGCAGGGTGTCGGCGGTCAGGCCGGGCCCGCCGGTGGGGTAACCCTGGCTGTCGCCGCGGCTGTTGGCGCTGTTGATGCGCCCGGGCGGGCCGCCGTCGGCGAAGGGCAGCCACAGGTCGCGCGGGACGGACAGCATCGCCAGGCTCTGGCGCAGGGGTTCAATGCGGACCACCAGCAGGGTGTCGCTGCGGAAGTAACGTTCGTCGCTGACCGTGCCGGCGCGCTGGTCGATACCCAGCAGCAGGATGTTGCGCGCGCGGGGGTCCTCCAGCGCGGGAGGCATGACGGCGGGCAGGGTCGCGGCGGGCGGCGCTTCCACGCTCGTCTGCGCGACGGGCGCGAGCGTGGGAAAGGGCGTGGGCGCCTGCTGCAGGTTGAGGGCCAGCGGGGCCACTTCGATTCCGGCCAGGGCGGCCTGCAGGGAGAGTTGGCGGACTCCGAACCAGGCGAGCCCGGCCAGTGTGGCCGTGGCCGCCATGGTGCCCAGCACGCCCGCGATGAACAACCAGACCGGTATGCGCATGGCCACCCTTCATCAACGCCGGAAAAGGACGCGCGCAGTATATCAGGATTATTGTCCCTGCCCGGACTGCGGACTGTCGTACGGGCGACTATGGTTATGTCGCCCGCGTGTGACAGGTTAATCGGTCGGGCGACATGATATGTCGCCCGTACATAACGCTGCGAATGCTGCGAATGCTGCGCTTTGTGACGGGGCGTCAGCTGTCCTGTTTGTTGAAGGCCAGCACCGAGTTGCCGGAGAGCACGTACATCAGGTTACGGTTTTCGTCCACGGCGATGCCC
>DAOUIB010000403.1:0-6384 GCA_034428275.1 Anaerolineae bacterium | reverse complement strand
CCGCCGACGTGACAGTTTTTGCGCCTGAATACATCGAGCTGCGGACCAGCGCGCCCGCCAACTCAATTCTCAGTCTGGCCCAGCCTCATTATCCTGGCTGGCGCGTCTTCGTTGACGGCGAGGAAAGCGAGATGCTGCGGGCTTATGGCGCGCTGGGCGCGGTTGCCCTGCCCGCCGGAGACCACGTTGTTGAGCTGAAGTACGACCCGCCCAGCTGGAGACTGGGCGCCTTGCTGAGCGGCCTGACCCTCCTGTTCTGTCTCGCATATTGGCTGCTCCCGCGCCTCCGCAAAACATGAACCTGTCATGGAAGTTCTCGATGTCGAACCATGCCTCACGCAGAAACCTGGCCATTGGTCTTGCCATCGGCATCGCGGGAGCATTGACCGGTCTCCTGCTGACCCTGGCAGGACCGACAGTCGCCATCGGCGCCATGATCGGTGTGCTGGCCGGCCTGTACGTGCTGACCAACCTGCAGGCAGCGCTTCAGATGCTGCTTGCCGTGGTGATGTTACTACCCTTTGGCACGCTACCCTTTAAACTGATCGTCACGCCCACCTTGCTGGACGTCGCGCTCGGAGCCTTC
Organism: Anaerolineae bacterium; assembly: GCA_034428275.1. Lineage (GTDB taxonomy): Bacteria > Chloroflexota > Anaerolineae > Aggregatilineales > Phototrophicaceae > JAGWBD01. Next base: position 5,798 of record DAOUIB010000403.1, on the reverse strand, counting down.
CTTCTCGTTTGGCTCATGCAATGGATGACCGGCCGGCGCAGCCGTTTGCATCTGACACCCGTGCATTTGCTGATCGCCCTTTACGTCCTGTGGCTGCTGCTCAGTTTTGCCCTCGGCCTGCGTTTTGCGGCGCCAACGCCGAATCGACTGCGTCAATTTGCGGAGACCCTGCTTGCCATCAGCATGGCCTTCGTACTCGTCGACATGCTGCGGCGTCCAGAGACGTTGAGACGCCTGGTCACACTGCTGGTCTTGCTGGTCGGTCTGCAGGCCCTGGTGGCTGTCACTCTCTACGTCCTGCCCGACGACTTCAGTGAGCGGGCGCTGGTCAGGTTGGCGCGCATCGGTTATCCAAATGGCGGCGTCATCCGTTACATCGAAAGCAATCCCGCACTGGCGGAACGCGCCATTGGCACCTGGGTAGATCCCAATTTGCTGGGCGGGACCCTGGCGGTGACTTCCACCCTGGTCGCCGGCCAACTCTTCGCTTCCCGGCCGGTTCTGCGCTGGCGCTGGTTTACCCTGGCCATTTTGACCCTGTCGGTCGTCGCTCTCTTCCTCACCTATTCCCGCGCCTCACTGCTGGCACTTTGCGCGGGGCTGCTCTTCATCGGCGTGGTCCGTTACCGACGTTTTCTCGCGGCACTGCCACTGGTCGCCATGGGCGTGCTGGCCCTGCCCTGGTCACGCCCCTGGCTGGAACGCCTGGTGCAGGCCTTTACCGGCGCTGACCTGGCGACACAAATGCGCCTGGGCGAATACAGCGACGCACTGCGGCTGATCAATCGCTATCCGCTGACCGGCGTCGGTTTCACCGGCTCGCCTTCAATTGACCTGTACACCGACGTGGCCAGCATGTATCTCATCATGGCCAATCAAATCGGTCTGATTGGCGTCGGCCTGTTCCTTACCATGATGGTCGGCCTGTTCGCACTGGGGCTGCGCGCCTGGCGCAGGTTGCGAAGCAGCCAGGAACTGGACGCCATTCATTTGGGAGTGCATGCTGCCCTCTTCACCCTGCTCGTCAATTCGGTGGCGGACATGTACTTCTTTCGCCTCGATTTTCAGGGCTCAATATCCCTGTTCTGGTTGCTCATCGGCCTCGCGCTTGCCAGCTCAAATCTGGGCAACAAGCGACCATTGACAGCCCGCGAAGATACTGGCACCATCGAAGCGCAAGCGAATACCACGACTTTCCGCCTCACGCACAGGCCCCTGTGACAGTGAGGCAGGCCCGAGGGAAGGAGACAGTCGCCACAAGATGAAACGCGCATACGAACTTGCCTTGGTGCTCCGCATGGAATCCGGCGGAGACGAAAGCATTAACGAGCAGATCAGCACCGTGCAGACCTGGGTCGAGGCGGAAGAACTGGGTCAGGTCACCCGAATCGACCGTTGGGGCCGCCGTCGCCTGGCCTATGAAATCGAAAACCAGAAGGATGGCTATTACGTCATCATGGAAGCCAGCATCAACCCTTCCGGTCTGCCGGAAATCGAAAGAAGCCTCAAACTGTCGGGCGCCATTCTTCGCTACCTCATCGTGCGCTCTGACGAGAACTGACCCTCACTCTCGGCGACAGGCGCAAACAGGCCAGAGGCTTCAGGCTACGGTACAAGGAGATTTGTATGGCCGACACAACTGCAGGATCCGCCAGAGAACGAAAGGCGCCAGCCGCGCAGGAAAGGCCCCGGCGCAGGCGCCACCGCCCGATTCAACGCCGTCGTGGCCGCCGGGTGATGCGTTATTGCCCGGAAGGCAAGTGCTTTGATTACAAGGACGTCGACATCTTGCAGCGCTACATCACTGAGTCGGGCAAGATACGACCGCGACGACAGACTGGCAACTGCGCCCGCTGTCAGCGCCAGCTGGCCAGGGAAATCAAGCGTGCCCGTCACCTCGCCATGCTGCCCTTCGTGGAGAGTTCGGACAAGGTTCGCTGATGCCGGACGGCACGGTAGCGGCACCGGGCCGACCTGAATAACTGGAGCACGGTTGATGGCCAAACGGCGACGGCAGACCCAGGGGCGCAGAAACCCCGCGGCCAGACAGGGAACGCAGACAGAACGCGACCATGAATCGCGCGCTGTGCGAGAGGCCCGGCTTCAGCGTCGGGTACTCATCGGCACGGGCATCACCATCGGCCTGGTTGTGCTGGTCCTGGTGGCCGCCGTCGTCATCGAACTGGTCGTCACGCCAAACAGCGTGGCCGCCTCCGTCGGTGGCGACTCCATCACCATCTCGGAGTTTCAGGAACGCGTCCGGCTTGAGCGCGCCATCCTGAATACGCGCATTACCAACTACGTGGCCCTGCTCAACGCCAGCGGACTGGACCCCAATCAGTATGCCGGCCAGGAACCCTTGCGCGGCTGGCTCTCGCAGGTCAACGATCCGGACTTGCTGGGCTCGACCATCCTGGACCTCCTGATCGAAAACACCCTGATCCGGCAGGAGGCAGAAGCAAGAGGCCTGCAAGTGTCCCAAAGTGACGTTGACCGGCAAATCGACGACTTTCTGGGTCTTGAGCCTCCGGCTCGCGCCGAGGACCCGACGCCCGAAGTCCAGGCGACGTTGGTCCCCTCCCCGACCCGGACGCCATTTGTTTCGCCCACACCCCGGCCGGTCCCATCGGCCACCGCGACGCCACTGGTCGAGGAAGCGACTCCGGTAGCGACAGAGGTCGTGGCTGCCACACCCGCCTTCACGCCAGTCCCGCCAACCGCCACGCAGACGACGGAGGAACTGGAGAGGCAACAGGGCGAACTGCGCGAAAGTGTCCTCAACGATCTTGCCGGCAGCGCCAGAGTGGACCTGGGTCGATTGCGCGCCCACTTTGAGGCGCTGGCCCTGCGGGAAGCGCTCGCGGCCGACTTGCTGGACATTGGCGACAGCATCGTGCACGTAAACGCGCGCCACATCCTGGTTGCCGAACGCCATCAGGCGGACGACCTGCTGGTCGCCCTGGCGGAAGGAGATTCCTTTGCGGCCCTGGCGATGGCCAATTCAGTCGATGCAGGGTCGGGCCGCGCCGGAGGCGAGTTGGGCTGGACTCCCCTGCACAACTTCGTGAGACCCTTTGCAGAGGCCGTTTCAGCCGCGGAACCTGGCGACACCATCGGCCCCGTGGAGACGGAGTTTGGCTGGCATGTCATCCAGTTGAGGGCGAAGGAAGAACGCAACGCCAGCGACCTGGAAATTGAAAGCGCGCGAAACTTCGCATTCCGCAACTGGCTGGATGACCGCCGCGACGAATTGGACGCCACTATCGAGATTTTCGACGTCTGGGCCGACAACGTGCCCGACGACCCGGTGCTCTTGCTGACCGGCTGATGTGAGTGGCCCCCGAGTCTGCCGCTCCCCTGCTGCATGTGCTGTCCCTCGTTCTTCTTGGGTTTCTGCTGTTGCTGCTTTCACGACTCTTGTGGCAGGAAATCTCATTTGTTCTGACCGGTTACTCCGGGCGGGAGGAAGGCGATGATGCCGGACAGGGTTGATATCGCTGTCATTGGCGGCACGGGGCTTTACGCCATGCCCGGCATCGGCGATCGGCAGGTCCTGAAGGTGGAGACGCCCTGGGGCGAACCATCGGGCGATATCGTGGTCGGAACGCTTCAGGGCAAGCAAGTCGCGTTTCTGGCGCGGCATGGCCGCGGTCATCGACTCAGCCCCTCCGAGGTCCCCTACCGCGCCAACATATATGCGCTCAAAACCCTGGGCGTGCGATTCATCATTTCTGTCAACGCCTGCGGATCTCTGCGGGAAGATTTTCTGCCAGGCGACGTCGTCATACCGGACCAGTTGGTCGACCATACGCGGCGAAGGCCGGCAGGTTCCTTTTTCGAGCGCGACCTGGTGGCGCACGTTTCGGTGGCCGATCCCTTCTGCGAGAACCTGCGCAGGATTTTGACCCAGGCGATCGACAGCTGTGGCGCCAGGGTGCATTCAGGCGGCACGTTTATCATCATCGAGGGTCCGCGCTTCAGCACCCGTGGCGAAAGCCACATTTACCGTCAATGGGGCTGCAGCATCATCGGCATGACTGCCTGCCCCGAAGCCTTTTTGGCCCGGGAGGCGGAAATCGCCTACGCCTCGCTGGCACACGTCACCGACTTCGACGTCTGGAAAGACGAAGTGGTCACGGTCGAAAAGGTGATGGCCGTTATGCAGGAAAACCTGCGCGTGATCCAGTCCGGCATCGCTGCGGCGGTCGAGCAAATCGGGCCGGACACGCGAAGCCACGCCCACACGGCGCTGGACGACGCGATCCTTGTCGAGCGGGACCAGGTACCCGCCGACCTGCTTGCCAAACTTGGACCCGTTGTCGCACGCCGCTTCTCCTGATGCCCGTACCCAGGGGCCTCGACTCAACGCTGCTGCTGCTGACAGCCGCCTTCCTGGCAACAAACTTTCTTGCACTGGGCATCCAGCGTGGAGAGGCTTCACTACCCGCACACTGGTTTCACTTGCTCGTCTGGGCCTGCTGCGCGGCGCTGGGCCAAATGTGGCTCGCGCGCCACATGCCAGGGCGCGACAGGCTCATCTTTCCGCTCATCATGGTGCCGGCGGGTTGGGGGCTGCTGCTCATCGATCGCCTGTTGCCGGCCTTCGCGGACCGGCAGACCCTCTGGTTGCCGGCGGGCCTGGTCCTTGCGCTCTTGCTTGCCACCTGGCGACCGCTTCTGCAATTCCCGGCCAAACACAATCGCCTGGTCCTGTTCCTCATCATCGCCCTGCTGATTGCAGCCAGCGTACTGGAAGGCGAGAGCGCGGGTCTGCCCGGGGAATTGCTCAAATTCATGCTGGTCGTTCACTTTTGCGCCTGGTTGGCCAGTTGTCCGACGGACCCTGAATCCCGTCCATGGCTCGCCCGACGGGGCTGGCGAATACTCCTGTGGCTCGTTCCCCTGGTCATCCTCGTCTGGCAGCGAGACCCGGGCACCGCGCTGGTGGCCGGGATCGTCCTGCTGCTTCTGCTGAACCTTGGCGCCGCTTCCCGACGCCTGGCGCTTGCCAGCCTGTTGCTGCTGCTGGCCAGTTTCGTCCTGGCCTGGTTTCTACTGGATGTCGTGCAGCAACGCATATCAATCTGGATCGACCCATGGTCGTCTGCGGCAGGCAGCGGCTACCAGATTGTGCAGGGCCTCATTGCCATCGCCGAAGGAGGCGTCCCGGGCGCCGGCTTCGGCCAGGGCCAGCCCGGCCTGGTGCCCGTCGTGCACAGCGACTTTGTGCTGGTTGCCCTGGCGGAGGAATGGGGTCTGCCTGGCGTGCTGGTCCTGTTGACATCGATGGCCCTCTACACCTTGCGGGGATTGCGCATCGCCTGGCAGCTGCGCAGCAAGAGATTCAGGAGTCTCCTGGCAGCGGGCATGTCCTTGCTGCCCGGCATTCAGGGGCTCCTGATCTGTGCCGGCGTTCTCCGGCTGGTGCCTCTGACAGGCGTCACCCTGCCTTTTCTTGGATACGGCGGAAGCGCCCTGCTGACCAGTTTACTGGCCGCCTCACTGCTCATCCGCCTGTCCTCTGAAATTGAGCGTGGCCCGCCATGAAATCTGCAAGGGGGTTGCGGCGACTGGCCCTGTTCCTGCTGCTTTGCTACCTGGCCATCGCGCTGGCGGCGACCTGGTGGGCGACGGGCGCTAGGGATGGACTGATTGACCGGGAAGACAATCCCCGCCATGCGATCAGGAATGCCACCGGCACCGTGACCCCCGATGGGTCATGACTGAGGCGGCTTGCGAAAACCGGCGCGTTTCAACCATTTGGCGAGGGTGCTGCTCAAATGCACCAGGTGCGAACT
>DAOUIB010000402.1:0-5308 GCA_034428275.1 Anaerolineae bacterium | reverse complement strand
AACGCGCTGGGCAAGGTGCGCAAGGCTGCGTTGCGCGAGGCGTTTTGCGGTCAGCCTGCCGTTGGCCGCTGACAGCGTTTCAGGGCATCTGACGCCTGGTTTGAAAGTGAGGGCGTGAGAAGGCGTCTGCCCCGTATTCCTCGGCCCTCACCCCCCGGCCCCCCGCGACCAGGGGGGCTGTAGGGGCGACATATCATGTCGCCCGCCGCACTGCCGGAGACATGCGCTCCGTGCCTGACGGGCGATTTGATAAATCGCCCCTACATGCGAAAAGGGCGCCCCCCCAACCGAGGCGTGCCGCAGGGGCGACATAGCATGTCGCCCCTGCATGCGAAAAGGGCGCCCGCTGGCCGCCCTCACGCCTGCCCGATCAGGCCCGACGCTTGCGACCGGGCAGGCCTGCCGCGATAATGACCGCGACAGTGCAGGGTGCTGCAGGACGGGAGGCCCATGAGCGGGACCGGCGAAGGTCAAAGCGCGCTGAGCCGAGACATCCATTTGCTGGGGAATCTGCTGGGCGAAATGATCGTCGAGCAACACGGCGCGGAGGCCCTGCGTCTGGTCGAAACCATCCGCAAACTGGCCATCCGGCGTCGGGACGAGGATGACCCGGCGCTTCTGGAAGAACTGTGGCAACGCGTCCTCGCGCTGGGGCCGGAAGAGCGGGAGATTCTCGTCCGGGCCTTCAGCAACTACTTTCAGTTGATCAATATCGCCGAGGACATCCAGCGGGCGCGCGTCCTGCGGCAGCGCGAGCGCGGCAGCGTCGTGCGCGAGTCGCTGGCCGACGCCGTGCGCAGCCTGCACCGGGCCGGCCTGCAGGCAGGGGACATGGCCGCCATTTTCGACCAGTTGCGCGTGCGTCTGGTGCTGACGGCGCACCCTTCCGAGGCCAAACGCAAGGAGATGCTGGTCAAATTGCGGGCCGTCTCCGAGATGATGGACCGCCATGACCGCGAGGAATTCCCGCCCCGCGAACGCGCGGTCTTCCTGGAGGCGCTGCGCGAACAGATCGAGGCGCTGTGGCAGACGCCGGCCAACCGCAGCACGCGCAAGACGGTGATGGACGAGGTTGACTTCGGCCTTTACTATCTGACCAGCGTCATCATGGACGTGGTGCTGGACGTCTACGAGGACCTGATTCGCAGCCTTGATGAGGAATACCCGGAGGCCGACTGGTCGCAGCCCCAGGGGTTGCTGCGCTTCGCCTCGTGGATCGGCGCCGACCGCGATGGCAACCCCAACGTCACCGCCGACATCACGATGCAGACCCTGGCGACCCTGCGCCGGACGGCGCTGGAGGTGTGGCTGCGCGAGGTGGCGCTGCTGCAGGAGCAACTGACCCAGGCGGTCCGGCCGGACCATGACCTGGTGGACCTGCAGGAGGCGCTGGCACGCCAGGCGGACGCGGCAGCTTTGGAGGCCCTCTGGCCGGGCCAGCCCTGGCGACAGTTGCTGGAGGGAGTCCGGCGCCGCCTGCAGGCGACCCGCGACGGCTTGCCGGAGGGCTACCGGGACAGCCGCGAACTGATCGCTGAACTGGAGCGCATCCGCAACAGCCTGCTGGCCAATGACAGCCGCCACGTCGCCAACGGCTCCCTGCTGCGCCTGATTCGCAAGATACGGCTCTTTGGCCTGCATCTGGTGCCGCTGGAACTGCGCGAGGACGCCGGCTTGCAGCGCGCGGCGCTGGCCGAGCTCTTCCTCCACTATGGTATCGAGGATGACTATGAGGGTCTGGACGAGGAGGCGAAGCAGGCCCTGTTGACGCGCGAGATCGCCAACCCGCGGCCCTTCTTCCCGGTGGACCTCCGTCCCTTTTCCGAAGACACGCAGCGCGTCATTCGCGCCTGGCGCATGGTGGCCCAGGCGCATGCGCGCTATGGCACGATCGTCATCGACACCTTCATCGGCAGCATGAGCCAGGCGCCGAGCGACATGCTGGCCATGTTGCTGCTGGCCAGCGAGGTCGGCGTTGACGAGGACCTGGAACTGGTGCCGCTCTTCGAGACCATCGACGACCTTGGTGACGGCCCGGCGGTCATGCGCGCGCTCTTCGCCAACGAGGCCTGGCGGCGTCACCTGTGGGCCCGGGGCCGACGTCGCGGTCTGCACCAGCAGGTGATGGTCGGCTACTCCGACAGCAGCAAGGATGGCGGCTACCTGGCCTCCAACTGGCATTTGTACCGCGCGCAGCAGGAGTTGACCGCGGCCTGCGCCGAACAGGGCATCGCCCTGCAACTCTTTCACGGACGCGGCGGCAGCATCAGCCGCGGCGGCGGCCCCACCAATCTGGCGATTCGCGCCCTGCCGCCCGGCTCCCTGACCTACGGCACCAAGATCACCGAGCAGGGCGAGGTCATCGCCTACCGTTATGGCAACCGCGATATCGGGCGGCGGCATTTGCACCAGGTGATGCACGCCATGATGCTGGCGCTGGGCGACCCGCAGGAGACGCAGGTGGACCCGCTCTGGATGTCCGCCATGGACGAGTTGGCGGAGCTGGGCCGCCAGGCGTGGCGCGATTTCGTCTACGGCAGCGAGGACTTTCTGACCTTCTGGCAGCAGGCCACGCCGATCGGCGAACTGGCCCGCCTGCCCATCAGTTCGCGCCCCGCCAAACGCAGCGCCGCCGGCGGATTCGGCTCGATTCGCGCCATCCCCTGGACCTTTTCCTGGATGCAGAGCCGGGCGATTGTGCCCAGCTGGTTCGGCGTGGGCCATGCCCTGGAGACCTGGTGCAACCGTGAAGAAGGCGGGCTGGAGTTGCTGCGCGAGATGTACCGCAGCTGGCCCTTCTTCAACGCCGTGCTGGAAAACGCGCAGCTGGACGTGGCCAAGGCGGACCTGGGCATCGCCGGGCTTTATGCGCGCGAACTGGTGGCGGACGCCGCCTTGCGCGAGCGTTATTTCCGGCGCATCGAGGGGGAGCACGAACGTACGCGGCGCCTGCTTTGCGCGGTCAGCGAGCAGGACAATCTGCTGGACAGCAACCCGGTCATCCGCCTGTCCATCGAACGCCGCAACCCCTACGTCGACCCGCTGAATTTCATCCAGGTGGCCCTGCTGCAGGAATTGCGCGCCGACCCGGAGGGGCCCGGCCAGGAAGCCGTGCTGCGCGAGGTGCTGGCGACTATCAGCGGCATCGCGGCTGGCATGAAGACGACGGGCTGAGCGCCGGGTCATGGCGTCCGAACCCCTCAGGCACACGGAAGCGCCGAACCCGGCCAGCCGCGGTCTCGACCGCATGTCGACGCTGGACGTCGTCACCCTGATGAACGCGGAAGACGCAGGGGTCGCCGCGGCGGTGAAAGAGGCGCTGCCCCAGGTGGCGCGGGCGGCCGGCTGCATCGCGGCCCGCCTGCGCGACGGCGGCCGGTTGATCTACGTCGGCGCGGGCACCAGCGGTCGCCTCGGCGTGCTGGACGCCGTGGAGTGCGGCCCGACCTTCAGCGCGCCGGCGGAACAGGTGCAGGGCGTGCTGGCGGGCGGAGCAGGCGCGATGACGCGCTCCGTGGAGGGCGCGGAGGACAGCGCGGAGGACGGCGCGAGGGCCCTGCAGTCGCTGGACCTGACGGCGCGCGACGCGGTGGTCGGCGTCGCCGCCAGCGGACGCACGCCCTTTGTGCTGGGCGCCCTGAGGTATGCGGTGGAGGCGGGCGCTTTCACAGCGGGCATCAGCTGCAGCGCGCCGGCGCCGCTGCTCGACCTGGCGGAGATCGGCATCGCCGTCGTGACCGGTCCGGAATTGATCGCGGGTTCCACGCGGCTCAAGGCCGGCACGGCGCAGAAGATGGTGCTCAACATGCTGAGCACGGCGGCCATGATTCGCCTCGGCAAGGTGCACGACAACCTGATGGTGGACCTGCGCGTCAGCAACGCGAAACTGGCGGTGCGGGCGCGGCGCATGGTGGCGCAACTGGGCGGCGTCGGCGAGGAGCGGGCGGCGGAATTGCTGGAAGCGACGGGGCAGTCGGTCAAAGCGGCGGTGCTGATGGCGCGTTGCGGCCTGGACGCGGAGACGGCGAGGACGCGGCTGGAGGCCTGCGACGGCGTACTGCGCGCGGCGCTGGCTGCGCGGGAAGAGGGGATTTAGCCATGCCAGGGGTCAGCGCGGAGCAACTGACGGACTTCTCCAGCCGCCTGTACCGGGCCACCGGCGCGCCGCCGGACATCGCCGATTACGTGGCGGAGACGCTGGTGCGCGCCAACCTCACGGGCCATGACTCGCATGGCGTGCTGCGACACGAGGCCTATTTGCGCCAGGTGAAGGATGGCGTCATCCAGCCCGCGATGCGGCCGCGTATCAAACATCGTCACGGGGCCATCGCCGTGATCGACTGCCGTCGCGGTTACGGTCAGGTCGGGGCGCGCTATGGCATGGCGCAATTGCGCGGACTTGCGCGCGAACACGGCGTGGCGGCGGTTGCGCTGACCAACTGCAATCACGTCGGGCGCCTGGGGGAATATGCCGCGTGGCTGGCCGACGAGGCCATGGTGGGCGTGGTGATGGTCGGCTGTCCCGGAACCCAGGTGGCGCCCTGGGGCGGGCGCGAAGCCGTGTCGGGCACCAATCCGATGGCCTGGGGCGTGCCGACCGGGCGCGGGCCGATGGTGCTGGACTTCGCGACCTCGATCGTGGCGGCGGGCAAAATGCACGTCTACAGCGACCGTGGCGAGCCCATCCCGGAGGGCTGGGTACTGGATTCAGAAGGGCAGCCAACGCGCGATCCCGACAAGCTCTTTGAGGGCGGCATGCTGCTGCCTTTCGGCAGTTACAAGGGTTATGGCCTGAACCTGATGATGGCCCTGATTCCGGTGTTGCTGGCCGGTGCGCTGCCCTCGGGCGCGAAGGGCGCCGACCAGGGTGGCAACCCCACGTTGATGCTGGCGCTGTCGATCGAGCATTTCGGCGAGCCGGAGGACTTCATGGCCCTGGCCGACGAGCTACGCGAAAACGCGCACAGGATTCGGCCGGCAGAGGGGCAGGACCAGGTGCTGCTGCCCGGCGAGCCGGAGGAGCGGGTCACGCGCCAGCGTCAACGCGAGGGCATCCCGCTGCCCGAGCGCACCTGGGAGACGCTGCAGGAGTTGGCGGCAGAATGGGGCGTCGAGCCCCTGGTCTCAGACCACTAGCACCCGCCCCTGTGGTGGCCACACGCGTATGGCACGGGCCCTCGCGCGATAAACCCTGCTACGACAAATCCACAACCGGTTGTGAAACGCGGGCACTCAGCCCGTCCGTTGACCGAAATCACTCACTCGCTGATGGCCACCAGGGATTCGTGAATCCAGCCGTTGGCGCCAT
>DAOUIB010000401.1:0-4193 GCA_034428275.1 Anaerolineae bacterium | reverse complement strand
ATCCCAAACCCTGATGATCGGCGACAGAATGAACACGGACATCCTTGGCGCGGCGCGGGTCGGGATGCGCACGGCGTTGGTCATGACGGGCATCGCCAGCCAGCATGATCTCGACGGCAGCGGGCCGGGACCCGACATGATCTGTGAGTCGCTCCCTGCACTGACGACGGCCCTGGCCGCCGGATAAATGAAAATGCTGGGCCGGCGCGGCTTCCTGAGCCTGCTCTTCGGCGCCCCCATGCGTTCCGGGCTTGCGGCACATCCGTCCCTGCCCGCAGACAGACTGCTACAGGTGCAGAATCACCTGCAGGAAATCCTGCAGAGTCGTTACATCGCGCTGGACCTGCGGGCCCTGGACCAGGAGCATGGCGAGCTGTTTCGCATCCAGTTCAATGCGGAAAAGCTGCTGCCCGTTGCCAGTTGTTTCAAGGCCTTTGTCGTGCCCTGGTACTATCTGAACGTCCCGGCAAGGGACTGGGACGACGAGCCAGGCAGCGCCGTCTGGGAAATGGCGGTGCACAGCGGCAATTATTACACGGCCGTGGTGCTGGACCGCGTGGCCCGCAACGTGCCGGGCGAGGGCAACGCCATTGAAAAGTTCAATGACTTTTTGCTTTCAACGGGAATGGAAAACGGCATCTACCTGTGGCGGACCGGGCCCACCAGCGAAATGAAGGACAGTCGATTCAAGCCATCGCGCAGCACGGGGCGGGTGGTCCGGCTGGGCGAACGTCAGATACCCATTTTCAATGTATTCACCGCCAGTGACCTCGCCAATGGCTACGATTTTCTGACTCGCGGTGACCGGTATCGCAGCGGTCAGAGCGTTGAGATCGCCCTGGAGCGGGCCCGCGCGCTGCTTGGGCGATCTGAAAGGGGCCTGCAGTCTCCGATCGAACGGGCCTACAGCCCTGGCTACATAGGCAAGCATGGCGCCATTCGGCCAAACGACATCCCGACCGGCTACGTGTTTAACGATGCCGGCCTGGTCCGGATCGGCAATCTGCATTTCATCGTCTCCTTTATGTCGGTGGCGGAATTCGAAGCGGATGCCATGGCGGCCCTGCGCGAGATTTTCCTTCAGGCCGTTCTACTCGAGCGGGAATTGCGCCCGCCGCCGGTCCGGGCCTTTCCGCAGGTCCGGGGCTGAACCTGCGGCGGGACAGGGACCCCTTGACCGCTTCGCGGGGGTCGTGTACACTTTGGCCAGGCCACAGACAACCGGATTTCTCAGGATCCACTGCATCCAGATTGAAATCGGCGCAACCGAAATGACGTTATCGCGTTGACCGGAGCCGACAGGCTGCGGCCTTTGTGTTCGCGTATTGGCAAGTGATGCCCGGGGGCAAGGCCAGTGCCAGCAACAGAACGAACCAAGAATTACGCACGCACCCGCAATTCGATGGAACTTCCATCGCTCATCAAGGTCCAGCTGGATTCTTTCCGTCGCTTCAGGGAAGAAGGTCTGGCTGAACTCTTCGATGAGATCAGCCCGATCGAAAGCTTCAATGGCAAACTGAAGCTTTATCTGCCGGGCAACAGCGCCGAGGCGAAAGAATTCGGCCTGACCTTCTGGTTTGAGGACCCCTCCTACAGCGAAGACATTTGCCTGGAACGGGACATGTCCTATGCCTCGGCGCTTTACATGCGCGTGGCGCTGGTGAACCACCAGGCCGGCGAGGAAGTCATGCTTTCGGACATCTTTCTCGGCGACTTCCCCCTGATGACCGAGAAGGGCACCTTCATCATCAACGGCACCGAACGCGTGGTGGTCAGCCAGCTCATCCGTTCGCCAGGCGTTTACGCCGACGCGGAGGAAGACCGCACGACTGGTCGCCGCCTGGCGTCCGCGCGGCTGATTCCCGATCGCGGCGCCTGGATGGAATTCGAGACGCGCAAGAACGATTACCTGACGCTCAAGTTCAATCGCAAGCGGACAGTGCCGGTGACCATCCTGTTGCGCGCTCTGGCGGCCGTCGATGACGCCCTGTCCGAGGGCAAGGCGCGCGTTCCACGGAAACTCGCGCCGGTCAGGACGGGCAGCGACGACGAACTGCTGAAGCTCTTTGAAGACGTCGACGTCGACCCGGACCGGCCCTTCATCGCCAATTCCATCAAACAGGAACCGGACCTCGTCATTGAGCATCGTATTCGCCGCCGCGACACCGTCGGCGTCATCGCCGAAGAATACGACATGAAAGCGGCGGAAAGGCAGCACTTGCTCGACTCTCTGGGCAACAGGATCGGCGGCGTCGACGAACTGTTGTGGCCGGAGAACGAGCCCGTTCCACTGGTGGGCACGGGTCAGGGCACGCTCAGGTTTCGCGCGCCGGAAAGTCGCATCGCCGAGGTGGCGCTGATTGAGTTCTACAAGCGCATGCGACCCGGCGACCCGCCGACCCTGGACAACGCCCGCGAATATCTCTACGGGCAGCTATTCGACCAGAGGCGCTACGACCTCGAGCGGGTGGGGCGTTACAAACTGAACCAGCGCCTGCAACTGGACGGCTTCGTGCCGGTGGAGGTCCGCACCATCACGCGCCTGGACATCGTGCGCCTGATCGAGCGCATGATCGCCATCAACAACAACCAGGCCAACCCGGACGACATCGACCACCTGGGCAACCGCCGCCTCAAGACGGTCGGCGAACTGATCCAGAACAAGATGCGCGTGGGCCTGCGCCGTACCGAACGGGTGGTCAAGGAACGCATGTCGATTCGCGATTCCGACAACCTGACGCCCGTGGCCCTGATTAACATTCGTCCGATCGTGGCCTCCATTCGGGAGTTCTTCGGTTCCTCGCAACTGTCGCAATTTATGGAGCAGACCAACCCGCTCGCCGAGTTGACGCACAAGCGCACCCTGTCGGCGCTGGGCCCGGGCGGACTGCGCCGCGAACGCGCCGGCTTTGACGTGCGCGACGTGCATCACAGCCACTACGGACGCATCTGCCCCATCGAGACGCCGGAGGGCCCCAACATCGGGCTCATCGGCCGCCTGGCGAGCTATGGCAGCGTCAACGCATACGGCTTCGTCGAAACGCCCTACCGCAAGGTCATCGGCAGCATGGCGCCGGACGATCCCGGCATCATCGGCCGTTTCCTTGGGGAGGACGTGGAGGACGAGGAAGGCCTGGTGCTGGCCGATGAGGGCGAGCGCATTGACAGCGCACTGGTCGAAAGGCTTGCCCAGGCCGGCGTTGAAAACGTCCCTGTCCGGCCCTTCGTCACCGACGACATCACCTTCCTCTCGGCGGACGAGGAAGACCGCTACGTGATCGCCCAGGCCAACGCGCCGCTGGACGAACGCAGCCAGTTCGCGGACGCGCGCGTGTCCGGGCGTCACAACCAGCAGTTCGCCGTCTTTCCGGCGCAGCGCGTGGACTACATGGACGTGGCGCCGCGCCAGATCGTGGGCATCAGCGCCGCGCTCATCCCCTTCCTCGAACATGACGACGCAAACCGCGCCCTGATGGGTTCGAACATGCAGCGGCAGGCCGTGCCCCTGCTCAACCCGGACGTGCCGCTGGTGAGCACCGGGATGGAGGGCGAAGCGGTCAGCGACAGCGGCCAGGTGATGATCATCGATTACGACGGTGAGGTCATCGGCGTTCAGGGCGACCGCATCACCATTCGCGACGACGAGGGTGAGTTGCACGAGCACCGTCTGCGCAAATACAATCGCTCCAACCAGTCCACCTGCATCGATCAGCGCCCGGTGGTCTTCAAGGGTCAGCGTGTCACGCGCGGCATGATCATCGCCGACAGTTCCTCGACCGACCATGGCAACCTGGCGCTCGGACACGACGTGCTGGCGGCCTTCCTGTCCTGGGATGGCGGCAACTACGAAGACGCCCTGCTGGTTAGCGAAGACCTGCTGCGGGACGACAAGTTCACCAGCATTCATATCGAGAAACACGAACTCGAGGCCCGCGACACGAAGCTGGGGGCGGAAGAAATCACCTACGACATTCCCAACGTGGCCGAGGACGCGCTCAAGGACCTCGATGAAGAAGGCATCATCCGGGTCGGCGCCGAGGTGGGCCCCAACGACATCCTGGTCGGCAAGATCACGCCCAAGGGCGAGAAGGAACTGAGCCCGGAAGAAAAATTGCTGCGCGCCATCTTCGGCGAAAAGGCGAGGGAAGTGAAGGATTCCTCGCTGCGTTTGCCCCATGGCGACTCCGGCAAGG
>DAOUIB010000400.1:0-8906 GCA_034428275.1 Anaerolineae bacterium | reverse complement strand
GGCTGTCGGAACTGTAGGTGGGGGCGGTGCAGCCCTCGACATAGTGCACCCAGGCGCCTTCGTCGACGATGATCAGGGTGCGTTCAAACTGGCCCATGTTGCGGGTGTTGATGCGGAAGTAAGCCTGCAAGGGCATTTCCACGTGAACGCCCGGCGGCACGTAAATGAACGAACCGCCCGACCACACGGCGGAATTCAGCGCCGCAAACTTGTTGTCGTTCAGGGGAATAACCGACCCGAAATACTCTCGCACCAGGTCGGGATATTCGCGCAGCCCGCTGTCCATATCGAGGAAGATGACGCCCTGGCTTTCAAGGTCTTCGCGAATGTTGTGGTAGACCGACTCGGAGTCGTATTGCGCGCTGACGCCCTGCAGATACTTCTGCTCGGCTTCCGGGATGCCCAGGCGATCAAAGGTGTCCTTAATCTCCGCCGGCACGTCCTCCCAGTCGCGTTCAGTCTGGTCCGTTGCGCGCACGTAGTAATAGATGTCTTCAAATTTGATGTCGTTCAGCAAGGCCGTGTTGCCCCAGTCCGGCATCGGACGTTCGCAGAAATGCTCATAGGCCTTGAGGCGGAACTCGGTCATCCAGGCCGGCTCGCCCTTCATCTCGCTGATCTGGCGGACCCGCTCGGCATCCAGTCCCTTCTCGCTGACGTAGCTGTAGTCTACGTCGTCGTCATAGAAGCCGTAGGTGCTGTCGTAATCGCCGCGCACCTCGCGCAGCGCGCTTTCCTCGGCGGTGAGTTGTTTTTCGCTCTTTACCAGTCCGTTCATGTCGCACCTCCTGCCACAAGCTCTGCTTCGCCGTATTTGGTCCGCAGCCACTCATAGCCGCTTTCCTCAAGCTTGAGCGCCAGTTGGGAGTCGCCACTCTCGACGACCTGACCGTTCATCATGATATGCACGTAGTCCGGCTGAATGTAATTCAGGATTCGTTGGTAATGGGTGATGACCAGCACGCCCAGTTCCGGCCCGCGCAGACGATTGACGCCCTCGGCGACAATGCGCAAGGCATCGATATCCAGGCCGGAATCGGTCTCGTCCAGTACTGCCACGCGCGGCTCCAGCGTCGCCAGTTGCAGAATCTCGGCGCGCTTTTTCTCACCCCCGCTGAAACCTTCGTTCAGGTAGCGGCCGGCGAAGCCCTGGTCCATGTTCAGTTCCGCCATTTTGCGCCGCAGCAAGCGAATGAACTGCGGCACCGGTATGCCCTTGCTGTCCGGGTCGGCGGCCTTCATACGCGAACTCAGGGCGTGGCGCAAAAAGTTCGCGACCGTTACGCCAGGTATGGAGACCGGGTACTGAAAGGCCAGAAAAAGACCCGCGCGACTGCGTTCGTCCGGCTCCATTTCCAGCAGGTCGTCGCCGTCGAAGTGAATGCTGCCGGACAGCACTTCGTAGGCCGGGTTGCCCATCAGCACGTTGGCCAGGGTACTCTTGCCGGAGCCGTTGGGGCCCATCAGGGCATGCACCTCACCCTGCCTGATCGTCAGGGAAACGCCGCGCAGGATGACTTCTTCAGTCTCCTCCACAGCGACGTGCAAATCGCGGATTTCAAGCGCCATGCAGTGGCCACTCCCTCAAAATATACGCCAGTTAACCATGTTGCGTAACCAATGGTGAACAATCGCAGTATAGCAGTCCGGCCGGCCAAATGTCAACCGGCAGCGCCTGTCGTCGTCTGGCCGCCGCAGCCCGCCATGTGGTAGGATCACGGGTCTGAAACGCCTTTCGTTTGCCCGGACAGGGAATCGCCATGACGGAACAGCAGGACGTACAAACCCGGGAAGAGGGCCTGATGCAGGCGCTGCGTCAGGTGATCGACCCCGAAATCGGCATGAACATCATCGAACTGGGCCTCGTTCGGGGCGCAGACATCCATGACGATCGCGCGCACGTCACCATGATCATGACGACGCCCTTCTGCCCCTATGCGCCCCAGTTGCTGGAGCAGACGCGCCGCACCGCCCAGGAGTTCCTCGACGTGCCGACCACGATTGAAATGGGCCTTGAGATGTGGGACCCCTCGATGATGGAAGAGGGGCTGGCGGACGACTGGGGCCTGCTCTAGCCAGAAAGTCCCGACTCCACCGGCCTGTGCCCGGCGATGAAGTCAAGCGGGTCGATGTAATTTCGAACAAGGGACATGAAGTTGCGGCCCGGCCAGTGACCGGGGTCGCGTTCCAGGGCCGACGTTGCGCAGAGGTCGAAGTGCAGCCGGAAGTCTTGGCCGCCTGGGGCGACGGCAGGTCTGGCGATTTGTTCTCCCCGTCGGACGCGATCGCCGATTTGCACCTGTATGCCCTCAACGTGCATGTAACGGCTGGAGAGCACCCTGCCCTTACCCCGTAGCGGATCGTGGCGAAGGACCAGCGTCGGACCCTTGCCGGGCAAGGTTCCTGCGAATGTCACGACACCGCTGGCACAGGCAAACACGGCGCCCTGCAGGGCTGTTTCACCCTGGCTGAGATTGACGCCTGGCAAGTAACCTTCATCACAACCAGGGCGCTGCGCCAGCTGGCCAAATGAGTCCCTGGCGCGCCAGTCGCCGGGCCACAATCGGGTCCCGCGGCGTTCACCGACCGTGCCCGTTGGCGCATCGTAGCCGTCCGCGAGACTGTCGGCACTGTTGCCGCCCGCCGTGTTCAGGTTGCCGCCGGGCACTTCGCGCCAGCGAACGGCGTCAAAGGCCAGCTCACGGTCGCTTTCGCCGGTATGGTCGGTGAGGAATACGCTGCCGGCGCCGTTCTCCGTCGCATCGAGGGCGAAGACCCCCAGCGTGACCCACTGATTGTTGTAGCGCGATTGATCGACGTCGACCGTCACCGCCGATGACGCTCCTCGCACACCCTGCAACTGATAGCTGGCTTTTTGAGTGGAAGCATGGTCCTCGGGCACAAACACCGCCACCTCACAGGTGATCGAGCGCTCCAGGGTCGGCGTCCAGTGCGCCCAGGTCAGGCTCTGGCTCGATTGCGTCGGCCGGTACCACACGGGCCAGCCCAAAGGCCCGCCGAATTTCCCGAAAAACGAAGCGCCCAGATAACTTCCTTTTGAGAATCCGGCATCGTCCGGTCGCACCAACACGACGGCGCCGTTGCGCCCGGGAGGATTTGCCGGCGTGTCGTCGGTCCCGTTGTCCGGCTGGTTGACTTCCCTGAACTGTGCTTCACCGATGACGCCCAGGCGCCACAAGGCGATGGCGGGGGCGCGGAAGCGCCGTTTGGCAAGCGTACGGGCCACGCGGATTTCTGCCGGGTCCGCGTCGCCCTGCAGCACGGGTACGATGGGCAGGCCATAGTCCTTCCAGACGTCCCATGCCTCCTTCAACGCAACTTCCGGCAGGACGCCAAAGGTCACCCAGTAGACCTGCGGGTGAACGCTGTCGACGAAGGGGCGCCATTCCTGAGGCCAGATGTGCCGAAAGTGGTGGCGACGCGGATCCACTGAAATGCCGACGTGGAAATTGCCCGGTATCTGTCGCCGGATGCGCAACATGTAGGGCCGAATGCCCTCTCGCCCGCCCGACCAGAAGCCGGCGTAAGGTTCAACGTCCAGAATCAGGGAGCGAACGCCGGGCCGCTGGCAGGCCTGAATGATCAGGTCGGTCTCGGCTTCGCTGTCCAGACCGCGCGCCACGCACCAGGCGTGGAAATTCATGCCGTAGCGCCCCAGCGCGCTCACCCAGCGATCAATGCTTTCAGGGCCCGTTACAGCCAGTTCCGCCTTGCTGTCCCAGCGTCCCTGCCAGTCTGCGCCGGTCTGCTCCGTGCTGTCACAAATCTTGACGAGAATCTCGGTGACTTGCGGCGCGATTCGATTCAGGCGTTGCGCCAGTTCGTCGATGTTGTTTTCCTGCAGGACCGCGCCCTTCCAGTGCCAGACGGCAACCCGTCCGTCGTAAGGGGTCGGTAGTTGCTCCGGCTGACCGGGCCAGTCCTCAATCGGTTCGAAGTCCACGACAAACGCGGCCAGCCAGCCGGCGCGCCAGGACTGCTCCACCCAGACCCAGTCGTTTTCCGTACGGCTGTGGGGGAAGTATCGCAGAAGGCTCTTGTCTTCAACGTCACCGATGACGCGATACTGGTCGCCAGGGCCGGCCCGCAGGTAGGCCCATGCGCCATTGACGTTGACCAGGGCCGGCTGTGGCGCGCCGGGCAACTGCGGCCGGACCACTGCAGCAGGACCGGGGCTCATCTGCCCTCCGGTTGCGGTGGAAATGTTACTCGCACGTCAGGAAGGCATGTCCACGGCAGGCGGGTCGGAGGCAATGCGCACGCGACCATTGCCCGGCACCACACTGCCAATCAGGCGGGCGGCCTCACCGGCTTCCAGAAGAGCGTGCAGAAGTCCCTCGGCCCGTTCCTGTGGCACGGCCATCAGTAGGCCGCCAGAGGTCTGCGGGTCGTGAATTATGGCCTCTTCGGTTTCGCCCAGGTCCGGGGACAGCGACGTCCACTCAGCAAAGTATTCGCGGTTGCGCGTCGTCCCTCCTGGCGACAGGCCCGCTTCGGCGCAGGCGCGCGCGCCCGGCAGCCAGGCAAGAGCGGCGAAATCGATGGCGAAATCCAGATCATCGGCGCGCAGCATTTCACGGGCATGCCCTGCCAGGCCAAAACCGGTGACGTCCGTCATGGCGCGCACGCCGTGCCTGCGTGCGAGACCGGCGGCCTGGCGGTTCAGTCGGCTCATGCTGCCGACGGCGACCTGCAGGTCTTCCGCATCGGCCTGCCCCCGCTTCAGGGCCGTGGTAATCAGCCCGGTGCCCAGCGCCTTGCTCAACAGTAGCCGGTCGCCGGCCCGCGCGCCGCCCTTGGTCAGCAACTGCTGCGGCGCCACCAGCCCGGTGACAGCCAGCCCGTATTTTGGCTCGTCGTCCGTGACCGTATGCCCGCCGGCGATAACCGCGCCCGCTTCGCGCACTTTCTCCGCCCCGCCACGCAGAATCTCTGCCTGCACCTCCGCATCCAGCGACTCCGGAAAGGCCACCAGGTTGAGCGCCATTAGGGGTTCTCCGCCGACGGCATAGACGTCGCTGAGCGCGTTGGCGGCCGCGATCGCGCCGAAGTCGTAGGGGTCATCGACTACCGGAGGGAAGAAATCCACCGTCGTGACCAGAGCCCGGTCGTCGTCCAGCCGCCACACGGCGGCATCGTCCGGCTCGCCGAGGCCGGCGAGCAAGTTCGGGTAGCTGTCTGAAGCGAAGAGTTGTTTTAGCGGCTGCAACACGTGCGCCAGGTCCCCGGGACCGCATTTCGACGCTCAGCCGGCGCTTCCGGCCAGACTGGTCAGCCGCACTTCCTCTCGTGACATGTCTTGCTCCCGCTCATATGAAGAAAGTATAGGAAGTCGCATCAGTTCTGACAAGCAGAACATTCGCAAGGGAACATGCATGCATTCGCTATACGAATAGTTGCAAGGCGTGACGGTTAGGGTTATGCTGGCGCCATTCGGGGCGTGGCGCAGCCCGGTAGCGCGCTTGCATGGGGTGCAAGAGGCCCCCGGTTCGAATCCGGGCGCCCCGACAGGCCTGGACAAACACCCATCCGGCGATGAAGTCTTCGGTCCAGGCAAAAGGAGACCTCGTCCGGTTCACCCGTGAACAACTATCAGGAGAATAGCGATGAAACTTGTATTGAGAGTAGCGCTTGTACTGTTTGTCTTGTGTATGTCTTCACTGTCTGCCCTGGCCC
Source organism: Anaerolineae bacterium (assembly GCA_034428275.1). GTDB lineage: Bacteria > Chloroflexota > Anaerolineae > Aggregatilineales > Phototrophicaceae > JAGWBD01. Next base: position 3,209 of record DAOUIB010000400.1, on the reverse strand, counting down.
AGGAGGGCGGCATCGTCGTCCGCGGCAACGCCGGCGCCGACCCGACCGCCTTCGACCCGCTGCTCACCAACGAGACGGTGACGGCTGACATTCAGGCGCTCATTTTCCCCGATCTCCTCAGCGTCGATCCCGCCACGGCCAGCATCGTCAACGGCCCCGGGCCCAACGCCCTGGCGACTGGCTGGGAGCTTTCCGACGACGGCCTGACCTACACCTTCAGCCTGCGCGATGACCTCTACTGGACGGACGGCGAGCAGATTGACGCCGACGACGTCATGTTCGTCTGGGACTTCATCCAGAGTGGGGCCGTACCCACCCATCTGAGTTTCGTCGCCGACGAGATTGCCAACGTCGAGAAGATCGACAATTTCACGATTGCCGTTTCCTTCGACGAGGTCGATTGCGACGCCATCCTCAGCATCGGCGCGCTTGAGCCTTACCCCTCACACATCGCGCCTGAAGACCTGACCACCATGCCGGACCAGGAATTCAACCAGAATCTCTACGTCAGTTCCGGCCCCTACACTTTCGGCGAGGTGCGCCCTGCCGAATCGATTTCGCTGTTGGCCAATCCGGACTACGCTGACGCCGAACTGGGCTACGTTAACAACGACGCTTTCGTGTTGCTCAACGTTCCGGACCTGACGGTCATGGTCGAGCGTTTCCTCGCCGGTGAACTCAGCATCATCTCCGGCCCGCAGGAAGCGCGCCGCGCCGAGATTTACGCCGCCGAGGACGAGGGCAGGGTGCAGGTCTACACCTACCCGGGCAATTCCTGGGACTACCTGGCCTTCAACCTGGCCGACCCGGCCAACCCGCAGAACGCCGTGGATGAAGACGGCAACCCGATCGACCAGGGTATGCACCCCGTGTTTGGCAGCACCGAGGTCGGTCGCGACGTGCGCCGTGCGCTAAATATGGCGCTGGACGTCGACGACATCATCGAGCGCGCCACCTTCGGTGAGGGCACGCGCATGGCCTCCCATCTGGTGCCCGCCAGCTGGGCCTTCGACCCCACGATCGAGCCGGTCCCCAGCGATCCTGCGGCCGCCGCCCAGATGCTGACGGACGCCGGCTGGGTCAATTCGGACCCCGACGACCCCTCCAGCGTACGCGTCTGCCAGGGCTGCGCCACGGCTGAAGATGGCACCGAAATGCGTTTTGTCCTCAACACCAATGAAGAAAACGCGCGTCGCACCGCCATCATCACCATCGCCCAGGAATCCTGGGACAAGATCGGCGTCAAGGCCGAGATCCAGACCCTTGAATGGGGCAGTTACCTTGAGAAACTGTTCACCCAGACCCTGGATGCCTACGTGATCGGCTGGCGCAACGGCTATCCGGACCGGCCGGACGCGACCCAGCTCTTCACACCGGCCAGTGACGTAGTTGGCGGCTGCAGCAACTGCATGTCCTACAACAACCCGGAATTCACGGCCATCAACGAGCAGGCCCGCGTCCTGCCTGGTTGCAGCATTGACGAGCGCAAGGCGCTTTACGCCGAGGCGCAGCGCATCATCCAGGCGGATACGCCCTACATCTTCATGTTCGTCCGCAACGGTTTCTACGCGGCGGGCAGCGAAGTGAGCGGCTTCGATCCCTTCCCGTCGCAGTTGCTCTGGAACGTCGACACCTGGTCGATCACCCAGTAGTCTGAGTCGGAACCTTCAGTCACATCCCCTCCAACCGGAGGGGATGTGCGGGTTCAGTAGAGGGGCAAGGCGCACGTGACGAAATTCGTCATTCGTCGTTTTCTCCAGGCCATTCCCACGCTTTTTGGCATTAGCTTGCTGGTCTACGCCATCATGCTGGCCACTCCTGGCGGGCCGGTGGCGGCGCTCACCTTCAGCCCCACCGTCACGCCCCAGGAGCGAGCCGCCCTGGCCGCCCAACTCGGCGTCAACGATCCTTTCCACATCCAGTACCTGCGCTGGCTTCTCGGCGACGACTGGATGCGATTCGACAGCGACGGTGACGGCGTCGCCGACACGGCCTACCTGATCCCGCTCGATGCCGATGGCGACGGCGAGCCTGAACCGCCAGGCACGCGACGGGGCATACTTCGCGGTGACTTCGGCAGTTCCTTCTTCCACGGCAAGCGCCACGTCGTCGACGTCATTTTTGAACGCCTCGCGGCGACTTTTGAACTCGGCGCGGCCTCGCTGGTGGTCGGTTTGACCATCGGCATTCCCGTGGGCGTGCTGGCGGCGGTGAATCGCGGCGGTTATTTCGACAATTTCACCCGAATTATGGCGGTGGTCTTCAACGCATTGCCCAGCTTCTGGCTGGGGCTGCTGTTGCTACTGGTGTTCGGCGGCACCGGCCTGGGCCTCTTGCCCATGGGCAATCGTTGCGGCATCGTACTCGTGGGCGGCTGCCCCCCATTTTATGAACGACTTGAATATCTTTTCCTGCCCACCTTTGTCATCGCCGTTGGCGGCGTAGCGGCCTATTCGCGCTTCATGCGCGCTTCCCTGCTGGATGTCAGCGGTCAGGACTACATTCGAACCGCCCGCGCCAAGGGCCTCTCCGGCCGCATGGTCTGGTTCCGCCATGGCCTGCGCAACGCCCTGATCCCCATCGCCACGCTGCTGGGGCCCACGATCACCGGTGTGCTCAGCGGCGCCGCCATCACAGAACAGGTCTTTGCCTGGCCCGGGGTCGGCCGCCTGGTGGTGAGTTCAATTACGCAGAAAGACTATCCGACCGTCATGGCCGTCGTCATGTTCGCCGCCATCGCCACGATTCTCGGCTATTTGCTCTCCGACATTCTCTACGCCCTCATCGACCCGCGCATACGCCTGCGTTGACGATGGCCTCCCCAAACATCACACTACGGGACCCCGAAAGCGAGCTTCACGAAGCGCAGGTCAGCCCTTCGCTGATGCAACTGGCCCTGCGCCGGTTTCTGCGCGACCGGCTTTCAATGGCCGCCCTGGGAGTGGTGATTTTTCTCGCGCTCATGTCCTTTGGCTCCCCTGTCATCAATGCCCTGACCAACACCAACAGCCGCAGCATCGTCGCCGATTCCTTCTTGCCGCCCCTTTCTCCCGGTCATATTCTTGGTACCGATGACCTCGGACGAGACCACCTGGCGCGTCTGCTGGAGGCCGGTCAGGTGTCGCTGTCCATCGGTTTTCTGGCGGCGTTGCTGTCGCTGGCGATCGGGGTCACGATCGGTCTCATCTCCGGCTTCATCGGGGGTCGCC
>DAOUIB010000399.1:0-7759 GCA_034428275.1 Anaerolineae bacterium | reverse complement strand
ATCCTGTCCCGCGACCGAGGGGCGCCGTAGGGGCGACATATCATGTCGCCCGCCTGGTCGCCCGCGACATGAGGTCCGCGTGTGACGGGCGATTTGATAAATTGCCCCTACGCGGGAAAAGGGAGTTGGGGGGTGAGGGCCGCAAAAGTCGAAAGTATGTCGCTCTTTTGCCGCCCGTCCCGCCGCCTGTTGTACACTGCTTTCAGTATCGACAGGGGAGACGACCATGCCCGTTCTTGACAATTACAGCGAATTCGCCGGCCGCCACTACGAGACCGGCACCCTGCGCGACGCCCTCGCCTGGGAGGGCGTACGCGCCCCGCACAGCGGCGAGCCGCTTTCCGAGGCGCTGCTGCTGGGCATCAGCGGCGGAATCGCCTTCGGCTACTTCACTTTCCAGTACCAGGGCTATCCGCCGCACCTGGTGCTGCTGACGCGCAACACCTTCGACCCGCTGCCGACGCTCTGCGAGCGCCTCGCCATCCCGCAGGACCTGCGGCAGACGGCCAGCGCGAACAAGGGCGCGGCCAACCTGCGCGACGCCCTCGCCGATGGGCACGCCGCCATCGTCATGGCCGATTCCTTCAGCCTGCCCTGGACGCTGCTGCCGCATGACGAGCGCAACTGGGCCATGATCCCGCTGCTGGTCTATGGCCTGGATGAGGAAAACGCCTGGATCGCCGGACCCTCGTCGCAGCCCCTGGTCATCCCCGCCGCGACCCTGGCCGCCGCCCGCGGCCGCGTCAAGAAGGAGAGATTCCGCGTTACCACGCTCGGCGTGCCGGACTTCAGCCGCCTGGAGAGCGCGGTCGAGGCCGGCCTGCGGCAGTGCCATTCACTGTTCACGGAAGGACCGCCGCGCGGCAGTGCAAACAACTTCGGCCTGCTGGCGCTGGAGCGCTGGGCGCAGTTGCTGACCAACACGCGCAACAAGCAGTCCTGGGCGCGCTACTTCGCGCCGGGCCGCGACCTGATGATGGCCCTGGCCGGCAACCACACCCAGCCCGGCGCCTTCGGCTTCATCGAGCTCTGGGGCTTCGACGGCATGGAGCGCGCCGCCTGTGCGGACTTCCTCGACGAGGCCGCCACGATCCTCGACAGGCCCGCGCTGCGCGAGGTCGGCGAGACCCTGCGCCGCAGTCACGCACAGTGGCGCGAACTGGCGCGGATGTTGCTGCCGGATGAAGTACCCGCCCTGGCCGAGACGCGTCAACTGTTGCAGCGGCGTTTCGCGCTGCTGGATGAACAGGGCATGGACGCGCTGCCGGAGATGCGCCGCTGCCATGAGCGGCAGTCGCAACTTTTCGACGAACTCAGTGCGGACTTCCCCATGACCGACGCGGAGTTAACGGCCTTCCGCGAGGGCCTGGCGGCGCAGGTGCTGGCCATCCACGCGACGGAGAGCGAGGCCATGGCGCAACTGGGGGAAAAGTTGAGCAACTAAAGCAAAAATTTCGAAGTTGAACTCGCGTCGATCAAAGTCACGCCGGGGGAAGGACTATTTGTTGCGATCTCTGATCACGATGTAGGTCGCTCCAGAGCCGAATCCACCTGCAAAAGCAAACAGATACTTCAGAATGGTATCGAGTAACTCAGGATCCCTGGGCTGCAAATAAACCACAGCAACAATCAAAATTGCTACGCCAACCAGAAAGTAAGCCAGTTGAAACAACCGGTTGCTCTTGCGCAGTTCATGGGCGCTCGTCTCCTGGTGTCCTACCTGGTCGAGCAATTTGTGGACATGATCGTCATTAAATTTGTTTATTAGCGGATTTATTGCCGGGACTCTTGTATGGAATTCAGAGAAAGACGCCATGAATTGCATTGCGACTTCTCGCTGTTCAGGAGGAAGCTTTTCCAGCAATTCGTGGGGTTGTTCCAGGTCCTTGTTCTCTAAGGTGTCCAGGCTCTTTTCGTCAGACTCGGGATTTCGGTCAGTCTCGCTGGCCGGTACCTGCTCTTCTTCTTTCATGGCATTCCCACAGCGTGGGAGAGGGTCAAGAGTCGTTTGTCGGTTTGGTCCAGAACTCTCTGAATGTATGAGTTCTGTTCGCGCAGTCGCGGTTCAAGATAACTCTCTATTTCCGACAGCAGGATACTGGACACGATCAATTTATACTCTTCATCGCTGATAAGGCCGTGCGCACGCATATTTCGCGCGTCACGCAAGAGCTTGAGACCCCTTTTTCTTTTCTCGGTGGAAGACATTGTGTTGCCACCTTGTCAGGCCTTACACTCACTGTGAGTGTAAGGCCTGACAAGGTCATTGGCAAGACGTTTGGTTCAATCCATCGACTCGGATTCGCGCACGTATCGCCCGACCACAATCTCGTCAGCCCGCTTGCGAATCTGCGCGATGTCCCAGGCGGACTGCATGCGAATCCAGTGTTCCGGCGTGGAGCCGAAGGCCTTTGCCAGACGGACAGCCATCTCGGGCGAGATACTGGCGCGCTCGTTGACCAGGCTGGAAAGCGCCTGACGACTGACGCCAAGCGCCTTCGCGCCCTCGGTCACACTCAACCCGAGCGGCTCCAGGCAGGAAACCCGTATGGCTTTCCCTGGATGGGGTGGATTATACATGGGCATTATTCGCCCTTTCGCTAGTGATAATCGATCAGATTCACATCATACGCATCGCCGTCCTCAAAGCGGAAGGTGATGCGCCAATTGCGGCTCACTCTCACAGACCAGTATCCGGCAAGGCCACCTTTGAGCTCGTGCAAGTGATATCCGGGATAATTCATCTCTTCGGCGGCAGCGGCCGTATCCAGATGCGCCAGGATAACCTCTACCTTGTCAAGCCAGTCAGGGTGAATGCCGCTGCGATCGCCGCGTTCGTAGAAGCGTTTGAGGCCGCGATGTCGGAAACTACGAATCACAGCCCGTAGTGTAAAGTGTCAATTGACACTTGTCAACCCTTGCGCTGCCGGTGATCCGAGCCAGGCTAGTGAGTCCGCGAAGCCCTGAACTCCAGGCGCCTGGTCAATAGGCGGGGGAGGCGCCGGGCCGACGACAGCGCAGGATTTTGGCAAACACAGGGCGTTCTGATCACCGGTTACAGTGACAATCAATGCCTGGAACCGCCCCTTCGCGCCTGTACTCGGCGCCGCAGGAACTCCAGCAGGCATCTGGCGCCAATGATCGTGGTGGCGGCGAGCGCGTTGAAGAGCACATCCATCATGTCATGGACGCGGTTGGGCAGCAGTGACTGTATGCCCTCATCGAGCCAGCCCAGCAGAATCGAAATAATCAGGGCGAGGATGGCAGGTGCAGGCACGTGACGACCATTTTCCCGACGTTCCAGTAGCGCTTCGTGGACCAGCGCAGCCACCAGACTGTATTCGAACAGGTGCGTACGCTCCTCTGGCGTTCCGACACCGATTCTGAGCCAGGCCATCAGGTAGACCGGCAGGATGCCCGCCCATAGCGCCAGCCCGGCGCGGCCCGGTCGCTCTCTGACAAAGAGCAGGGCGATCGCCACCAGCGTCACCAAAGAGGCGAAGACCATCGCTTCCGTGAGCCTGTCGCGCTCGCGCAGCATCGCGGCTATCGCGGGGGCCTGCCCCAAAGTGGCATAAATCGCTACCAGGACGACGACAAGCGCTGACCACAGCCGTCGCTCCCGCCTGGAACTGAAGAAGGACATCAAAATCACCTGACCGGGGACTTTAGCGACGGGCTGCGGTGCGTGTGCGGTCTTTAATGCCGGAAAGAGCCGGTTTCCTGACGGGCATGGCCTTTCTCCTGCGACGAAAGTCTGCAGCGATCGTCTGTTGAATTATACGGGACTGCCTGCCTGGCTCAGGGCAGCGGGAAGTCGCCGATGGCCGCGTCGACCTCGCGCATCAGACGCTGCGTCTCGCCCAGGGAGCGCACGATGCGCTGGTAATGGTTGATGTCGTTGATGCCGAGCGTGCGCCCCTTCCGGTCCTTGAGCCACTTGTCCAGCACCTGGTAGCCGCCGACCATGTGCCGCCACAGTTCCGGCGGGACGCCCTCGAAGTACTGCGTCTTGTTGATATGAACGCGCTGCCTTGCCCCGTCATATTTCGGGTGGCCGCTGGCGACCTCGTTGTCGCCGCTTTCGGGGAATGTGGTGTCAAGGTCGCTCACGCCCTGCAAGTCCTCGTGCTGCAGCAGATGCCAGGCGACCAGTTCGCCGCCCAGCGCGCCCAGCTGGCGGAATAGCGGGACGTTTGAAGTCAGCGGCACGCGCGGAAAGTCGATCCGCAGGAACTCGGCGTAGCGCTCGCGGTACCTCGGGCTGTGGAATATGGCGTAGACGTAGTGGAAGACGTCCTCGGGCGAGAAGGTGTCCGGCTCGCCGGTGGCCTCTTCGACAAAGCGCAGGCCGAGCTTCGCCTCGCAGTCGCGGATGAATGCGGGCGCCAGGTTGGGCGTTCGCGTCGGGATCAGGAGCCTTGCCTGCGGGACATTATTCCGATGCCCGTGCCGATTCCTCCAGCCAGCAGGACCAGGAACTGAATAAGAAGCAGCAACAGATCCTTGTCACGCGGCAACAAATAAACGACGCCAGCGCAAAAGACGATGACGAGCAGCAGCACAAGGGCAACGAGCAACCGGCGGTCCATTAGTTGCAACTCATGGGTCCGTCCGGCGCTATTGTCCGCCTGGCGCAGTGCTTCGGCAATATGCTCGTCATTTAATTTGCCAAGCAGGGGATTGGCTGGCTGGCCAAACGTAAAGGAAGACATGAACATCGAGAAGACATGCTGCACAAGTGCTTCACGCTTCTCCGGCGGCACAATCTCCAGCGGGTCTTCGGGAGTCGACGACTCCGGGCTGATATTGCGCTCGTCTTCGGAGACCGGGGCGTCGTCGCTGTTCACGGGCGGGTGCCAGGGTTTAGCGCGCGATTCAGATCCTTGTTCAGCCTGTCGCTGAACTCGTTCAGGAAGGCATTCTGGCGTTCCACCTGCGGTTGCAGCAAGCCCATGATTTGCAGCGCCATCACTTGCCTGACCATAATGCGGAGTTCGGCATCGCTGACAGACCTGCTACCCGGTTGCGTCGCGGCTTGCGGATTCCGGCTTGAGTCCTTCGTGACTTCAGGTACCGTCATCATTGTCATGGCGCGCACCCTTCAGTGTACACCCGGAGACTCAGTGTACATTGATGCAGAGGGGTTGACAAGCGATAGCGTCACAGGTGGCGTGACGCGTGGCTATCCTGAAGCTGAAGCGAAACGTTGAATGACCAGCGCGATGGATGCTGCCAAACCGGCCGAGGCCAGCACCAAGCCGACCATCCATTTGATCATGTCGGCCTTGAGTTCTGCCACGTCGGCCCTGAGTTCGCCCTTGAGTTCGGCCATGTCGGCCTTGAACTCGCCCTTGAGTTCGGCCAGATCGGCCCTGGTTGCCAGATGGTCGAAAGCGCCTTCCAGCACCCTGACGCGGTATTCGATGGTAGCTGCCATGATGTCCTCCACCGGTCACAAGCGAATCCTGACACATTTGACGCATGCTGGCAAGGCGTTCGGAAAGACGGCGCTCAGGGACAGAGATAAAGGGGAAAGAGCACCTGTCCGCCGCGGCGAAACAGGTTGAAGTCGGCAATTGCGTCGGTGCAGAGCACGATATTCCACTCCCCGGAATCGATTACCTGCCCGGCGCGTCCGACGGCAAGGCCGAGATTGGCGCATGATGGTAGAGATAAAGCGGGAAGTGGTAGTTCACTTCCTTGACGGACAGCGAGTGATGGGTCGCAATCGTCTGAGTGCAAATGACCTGGTCCCACACACGCTCCCGCTCCACATTCCGTGACGTCATCATGGCCAGATTCATGCCTTGAGGTAGCGGTAGAGCGGGAAGAGGAACCCGATCCCCTTGTTGCTGAGAGTGATTCGGCTTTCGACGATGGAGTTGCTGACGAAGATGTGGTTGAAGGACTCTTCGGCGACCTGACGGACGGTGACGAGTCCGCGAATACCCCCCCCCGCTCATTTGTTCTATATTCTTATGGCGCATATGTCGCATTACAGCAGGCCTGGAGAACTCAATTACATCCGGGTGATAGTAAATGTGGCGATTATCGAACGGACGGTAAAGGCAATAATCGAAATGGTTTTCCCAATCCTGGTCGTTGGAGACGGTCTTGCGACTGTCCGTCAGTTTCCAGTCTCGCGTATCTCGCAGATTGTATCGATGACCAATGTCATCGTCATTTTGGTCCGGGTCACGGAAGTCGAGTATTCGCTTGCGCAAGGCGTCGTAGTCAAAATCCAGCACAAACTTGTCACGGCTGGTGACGATGCCCACTGAATTCACAGGGAAAATGTCGGTGACCTTCCAGCCCTGCTCATATTCGCGCCAGCCCTCATAGTCAAAGGGAACGAAGAAATATGACGGTGACTGGGGAAAGATCTCCTGCCAGTCCGTGTCTTCAACTTCGTGTGTGTTCAGCCAGATGTATTTGTCGCGGCGCAGGCCCCAGCAATCGCTGTGGAAAACGCGCGCCTGCCCTTTGTGGTTCTTGTGCCGTACAAAAAAGGCGATGCTGACGCCCTGCTGGATGTCGAAGACGTTGTCGTCCTTGTTGCCCTCCGGCGTGGTCTCCTTTTTCTTGCTGCTGCCGTGCAGGTCCAGCACGTATATTTCGCTAAAGTCGTTTAGCAGGCACTGGCGCATGCCGCGAAAGGTCGGATTGTCCAGCCAGGCGTGGTTGGTAATGAAGGCCAATACGCCCTCACAGTTTCGCTCAATGCGCCACTGACCGAAGCGAATAAACTTGACGTAATCGTCTTGCAGCCACTTTGTGTTCCTCTCCTTTAATGAAGCGCCATCCACGACGTAGTAATCGCGCAGCAACTCACGAATCCAGTCGCCCTTGTTGGCGCTGTGACCGCTGTAGGGCGGGTTGCCCAGCACGACCATAATGGGCTTGTCCTGTTTGACCTCGGCGGCGATACGCGCTTCCGCCTGGATGTGGTCCTCCCAAATCGGCTCCTGCCGGCGCTCGCCCTTTTCCCTTTCGGCCTCGTCCAGCGAGTTGGTGAGCAGGATGTTCAGCCGGTCGTCCTGATCGAGCTCACAGCCCGTTTCTCCCAGAAAAAGACCCAGACGCATGTGCGCCAGGGTGTAGGGCGCCATCAGCAACTCGAAGCCGTGCAGCCGCGGCAGGAGGCGGCGCCGCACGTAGTCCGGCCAGATGCCGCGTTGACCGCGCATGGTCTCGTAGATTTGCTCCACCACGGCCAGCAGGAAGCTGCCGGTCCCGGTTGCCGGGTCCAGGATGTGGACGTCGTCGCTGGCCAGCCCGTCGCGGCGGTCGAAGTGGCTGCGCAGGATTGAATCCACGCTGCGGACGATATAGCCGACGACCGGCTCCGGCGTGAAGTAGACGCCGCGCTGCTCGCGCATGACTGGGTCGTGCGTGGCGAGGAAGTCCTCGTAGAAATGCACGATGGCGTCGCGTTGGCGCGTTTCACTGCGGAAATCGCGCATGACCTCGGAGATTTGCGTATTGGCCAGGCGCGTCGTCAGTTGCTCGACGGCCCACTTCACCTCACGCTCCAGGTCCTGGAAAATCTGTCCGAATTCGCGGTGCAGGAAGCGATTGGTGCGCGGCATGTCGGCGAAGGCTCGGGCCAGCGTGAAGTCGCGCGCGGGCAGGTGCTGCAACTCCATGCGCGCCGCGAAGAGCGCGTAGGCCAGGGTCTGGGCGTACATGTCGGCGAATTCGCTGTTGTCCAGTTCGGGCAACAGTTCGACTTCCAGATCGTGCTTGTGCTTGTGCA
>DAOUIB010000398.1:0-15587 GCA_034428275.1 Anaerolineae bacterium | reverse complement strand
CCCCTACAACGCAACATTGTAGGGGCGACAAATCTTGTCGCCCGCGTGAAACGCCGACGTGACGGGCAATCTGATAGATCGCCCCTACAACGCAACATTGTAGGGGCGACAAATCTTGTCGCCCGCGTGAAACATGCCGACGTGGCGGGCGATCTGATAGATCGCCCCTACAGCGCAACATTGCAGGGAGACAAATCTTGTCGCCCGCCTCACCCGGTGCATCAGCCCGCGGCGCGCGCTTCCAGCGCCTGCAGGGCGCGCGCCACGCTGGCCTCCGGGCTGATGCCGACCTTCATGTCAACCAGGATGCCCTGCTCGTCGATCACCCAGCAGGAGCGCCGCGTGAGCGGGACCTTCGCCACGCCCAGCAGCGACACGCCGGCCTCCCACTCGCGAATGACCCGCTGCTCCGGGTCGCTGAGGAGATCGTAGTTGAGCCCCTGCTCGCTGTGCCAGGCCTTCAGTTTCTCCTGCCGGTCGTTGCTCATGCCCAGCACGACGGCGTTGCCAGCCTCGAAACGCGGCAATTCATCACGGAAGCCGCATGCCTGTTTCGTTCAGCCGTAGGTGCCGGCCTTGGGAAAGGCGAAGAGCACCACCACCCGCCCGCGCAGGTCGCCCAGACGCACCTCCTCACCGTCCTGATTGGGAAGCGTGAAGTCCGGCGCCGGCTGTCCGACAGTGATCATGTGCTGGTCCTCAATGACGATAAATCCAGTATAAGGCACTTTACTGCAGCGAAAGCGTTATCAGAGTCAAATGGTCCCGGCCACCTGGAGCCAGCAGGCGCTGACCCGTGTCGCGGCGGTACCAGCCGGTCACCAGGCGGTAGTCGCCTGGCGCCAGGTCCTCGGGCAGCTGCAGGCGGAACTCGCGGCTGACGATCGTCTCCTGCGGGTCGTCCCAGTCGGAGGTCCCGCGCCGCGTGTCGGGCAGCGGCGGCCCGTCCGCCTGGGCGACCAGGTCGCCCTCCGCGTCGACCAGGTGGTTGAAGACGACGTAGTCGCCGTCGGCGGGCGCGTCGGCCTGCCAGTAAAGCCGGAAGGACAGCGCCCCGCCGGGACGGGCAGCCCCCGGGTCCAGGTCGTGGCCCAGCAGACGAATGCTGCCCAACCGGCCCTCCCCTGCCGGCTGCAACTGCGTCGGCCTTCGCAGCGCCAGCACCACCATGGACGGGCCGCGATGCGCCTCCGAGGGCGGCCAGGCCTTCAGCAGGGTCGTTCCGGCCAGATAGCCCTGCGCGTCATCCTCCAGCCAGGCCGCGTAATCGCGCCAGGGCAGAATGGCGAAGTCGACCCTGTCGGCGCGCCAGTCCGCCAGGGGCCGCTCGCCGAGGTGATACTGACCGGCGAAATCGAAGCTCGTGACGCCAGGATAGCCGCCCCAGTCGCGGTTGAGCGTCTTGTGGTTCTCCACCGTGGCGACGTAGCGGCCGGATGGCAGGGTCGTGTCCGCCCAGGCGGCCAGATCGTTGCGACGGTCCGGCAGCGTGTGCCGATGCGCGTTGGCCAGCGAGGCCCGTAACGACGGCAAGGCCGAAAAAGACAGGACTAAAAAGATGGCCACGGTAGCCGTTATGTCGCGGGGGGTCGCCAGGCTTGCGGCGCGTTCAATTACAAGCGTCGTCCACTGCGCCCAGCCGATGCCGGAAAGCGTCAGCAGCAGCAGCGTCGAGGTGAGCAGCAGGCGCAGCGGCTGCTCGCCGAAGAGCCCGACGCCGCCATATACCGCCAGCGCCGCCAGCAGCAGGTAAAGCGCAGCCGGTCGCAGCCAACTCCGGCGCGCGCGGCCCGTCAGCAGCAGCGCCAGTCCGGCCCAGCCAGGCGCCAGCAGACGCAGGTCCAGAATGGCCAGCATGTTGCCGAGATTGCCCAGCGGCGCCTGCAACAAGGCTGCGGGGGTCAGTTGCGTCACCTGGCGCCAGTTGCGGACGGGCGAGTCCTCGCCCGCCTCCAGCGCCGGGGTCAGCAGGAACAGCCAGGCCAGAAACAGCGCCAGACGCAGGGCATTGCCGGCGACGACGCGCCGCCAGGACGCGCCGGCCAACAGCGGCGCGAGCAACACCAGCGGCGTCAGAAACAGCGCCTGGTATTTGAAGAGGACCGCCAGCATCAGTGAGTACGTTGCCCAGGTCGTCCAGCCTCTGCGCCGGTACTGGACGCCCGCCATGGTCAGCCACAGCGCCAGCAGACTGAAGAGCGTGGCGAAGGTGTCCGCGGTGGCGAAGCGGCTGTGATCGACGAGCCAGGGGGTGATCGCCGCAAAACCCGCTGCAATCAGACCGGCGGGCGGGCCGGCCCCGTGGTAGCCCAGCAGGGCCAGCAGGGCGATTGACAACAGACTGGCGCTGATGGCGATCAGCCGCACCGGCCCGGTGACGATCGACGGCGGCAGGGCCGGGTCCTGCCAGTAGCGCACGAAGAGATAGTGCAGGGCGACGATGCCCGGCGGATAGGAATGTTTGCCGATCGAGCGGGACGTGCCCTGGTCCAGCACCAGACGCGCGGCGAGGAACTGGTTGGGTTCGTCGGGGTGATCGATATAGGGCAGACTGAAGTCGTAGCCCGTGAAGCGCAGCGAGCCGCCCAACAAAAGGATGAGCGCCAGGGCCATCCACCAGTGGCGGGCGGGCCACAGTGGCCGGTCTGGCTCGCCGTGGCTGCCCTGAATTGCGGTCACTGACCAAAGGTTTCCGGTTGTTCCCGTGTGGAGCGCTCGTCCATGCGCGCCACGGCGAAGCGCGCCTCATGCAGGTATTCCACCAGTTCGGCGCGATAAGGTTTGAGTTCCAGCCGCAGGCGCTCCAGCGAGTCCCCGCCTTCCTCGAATTCCAGCACCAGCGCGGGGTGGCCGGCCTTCAGTTCGGCGGCGAGGGTCTTGACCTGCAGGTTGCGAAAGTCGGAGTCGATCAGGGTGGCGGCGGCGCGACTGACGCCAGCGCCCACCAGGCCGCCGGCCAGCGCGGCGAGCAACAGGGCAATCAGGGCCATGGCGCCGGGCAGGGCGAGTGCGCCCTGCTGCGCCACGCCGACGGCCATCATGATGGCCCCGAGGCCGGCGCCGGCGTACATCACCTCGTGCGAGCTGATGTCATCGTCCAGCACCACAATCTCGCCGTCGCGCGCCCGGGCGATGATGACCGCGTGTCTCAGCGCCAGGTCGTCCAGTCGTCCAATGTGGTCGAGCGCCTTGCCCAGAATCACGCGCGAGGGAAAGACCGCGACTATCGTTTCCTCAGCCATGCGGTTTGGCTCCTGCGGGACGCCTTGCCGGCGTGCTTCCCGGGCGTGATGGCGATTGTACGGAAGGCCCTGGCGCCGGTCAAGCGACGGCGCACCCTTCAGGGGCTCTTCTGCGGGTCGATGAAGAGCGCCTTGCGTTCTTTGGCCAGCGTGAAATCGAAGCCGACGGCGCGGAAAAAGGCATCGTTGGAGGTGATCGCCATCACTTCCATCACCTGCCGCTCGCGGGCGATCCTGACACAGGCCTCCACCAGACGCCGCCCCAGCCCCATGCCCTGCAGATCATCCGTGACGGCCAGACTGCGCACTTCCGCCAGGCGGGACGAATAGATCTCCAGCGCCGCGCAGCCGACCACCGTCCCGTCCAGCTCGGCGACGACGAAGGTGGGCAACAGGAACTCGATCTCTTCCGTCGCCCGCCGCAGCAGTCGCCCCGACGTCACATGCGGCTCGATGAGCGCGCGAATGGCGTCCACGTCCTCCCTGCGCGCCAGGCGCACGCCCGGGATCGCACCCCTGCCCTGCGAATTCACAGCCGAAACTCCGCCTCGCTCCCGCCAATGAATTGTATACCCGGCTGACAAGTCCCTTAATACCTATTGCAAGAGAGCGATGACGCAGCGTTCAGGACGCGGAGTCCCTGTCGTCGCCGACGCCGCGGCGCCGCCGCCGGGTCCGCAGCAGCGCGGCCGTCGTGCCGAGGCCGTCGCGGGCCGGTCGCCGGCGCTGCGCTTCATCCTCCTCGCGGGTCGGAGAGTCTTCCGCCTGCTCCGGCGCCGACCCGGCGGCCGTGCCGACGCGACGGGAAACGCCGCCCGTCACGCGCTCGCGGCCCCGGTCGCGGGCAGCCATCAAACTGGCGAGGCGTTCGCCCGGTCCTTCCGGCGTCAGCGGGCGACTGAAACCGAAGAGCGCCATGCGCAGCCGGCGCAGGTCGCCACGGGTGATCACGACCCGGCGTACGGCGATATCCAGCGGCAGCAGCAGCAGCGCCGTCAGCAGCAGCCAGGGCCACAGCGGCGTGGCGGCCTCGCGCGCCTGCAGATTATGTTCAAAGGCCAGCGCCGGCGTCTCCGTCATGTCCCGGCCGCCGGTGATCCCGGCGATTTCGCGCAGCAGCGCGCGGTCCGCGCCGCGCGTGCCACTGGCGCCGCTGTCGTATTCCGCCGAATAGCCGCGCACCCAGCCGGCGGTCTGCGCGAACTGCTGCGTGACCCCGTCCACCAGCCCTTCCCCCTGGATGTTGATGAACAACGCACCCTCGCCGGCCGGGGTGAACAGGGCCTCGTAGCGGCCTGGCGCGGCCTGTTGCAGGGCAATCCTGTCCGTATCCCGCTGCAGGCTCACCAGATGCGCTTCCAGCTGCAGGCCATTGAGAAAGTCGCCGTCATCGTCGCGGGCGTCGACGACCAGGCGCGCCCGCTGACCTTCGGGCTGCACCCGCGCCTCAAGATTGTCCGTGCGCCCGGCGGTCATCGTCCAGCGCAGCGCCTGCCCCCAGAAGCGGGTGAAGCCCTCCCAGGAGGTCCAGGCCGAGGCCCAGCGCGAGCCCGCGTCGCTGGTGAAGGCCAACGCGCGCCCGAGTCCGTATTGCCAGGTCGCCAGCAATGGATCATGCCAGGGGGCCGGGCCGGCGAGCACCACGCGCGCGGTCTGTTTGGGAGACGCGGCCACGTAGCCGCGCAGACCGGGCAGCCCCTCGAGACCGCTCATGACCGGGCTGGGCGCCAGTTGCAGCGCGAAGAAGGGCTCTTCAACCAGGTAGGAGCGGCTGGCCAGCACGGTCTCCATGGTGAAGATGGTCGGGACGTTGACGATCTCCCGCACTTCGTGATAGTTGCCGTCGCCCACCTCCGCCATCGCCCGCAGAAACTCCGCCCCCTGACCGATGGAAATGACCGAGGTGGTCACGTCGGCGTTGCGGCGCAGTTCCCCGCTGAGTTCCACCAGACCGTCCGGTTTGGCGCCGCCATCCGTGAGCAGGATGATGTGCTTGCGTTGCGAAGGTTCCTGACGCATCGCCTCACCGGCCAGGCGCAGGCCGGCCAGGATGTCCGTGCCGCCGCCGGCGCGCAGCGTCGCCACCCGTCGTTGCAGGCCCAGGCGGTCCAGCACGGGTTGCAACTCCGCAATCCAGCTGCCTTCGGTATCGAAGGAGACGACGCCGGCGCGGTCGGAGGCTTGCAGGAAGTCCAGCGAGCGAATGATGGCTTCCTTGGCCAGCTCCACGTTGGCCACGCCTGACGGGCCCGTCATGCCCATGCTGCCGGAGCGATCGATGAGATAGGTGATGGTCAGTTGCGGCAGACGCTGCTGGTCGCGGATCTGCATCTCCAGCGGCAGGGCGTCTTCCAGCGGCGTCCGGTACCAGCCGCCCGGCGCGAAAGAGTCCGGCCCGCCGATGGCCACCAGACCGCCGCCAAGGTCCCGCACGAAGCGCTCCAGCGCTTCCATACGCCCCTGCCCCAGGGTCGTCGACGACAGATTGACCAGAATCACGCTTTCGTACTGCAGCAGCGGCGCCAGGCCCACCGGAATCTCGCGCGGGTAGCGGACGTCCAGCTGCACGCCGGCCTGTTCCAGCGCCGGCAGCAAATGCAGCGCCTCGGCCGGATCATTGACCAGCAACAGGGTCCGCGGCGGCCCCACCACCCGCGTGAAGGCGGCCAACTGGTTGTTCTGATAATAGCCGTCGCCGCCCTGCGGGTCGATGCGCGCGCGGATATCGCGGAAACCGTCGCCGGAGCCCGGCAGGGTCAGCGTGTAGTTGCTGGCGCCGGCGCGCAGTTGCAGGGTCTCGCGTTGCAGCAGTTCGTTGTTGTCCAGCACTGTGAGCGTGGCGTCGGTCGCCGCCCCGGCCAGCACGGACAGGGTGACGTCGAAGGGCTGGTCGGCGCTGATCACCGCCGGCGCGTCCAGGCCGGTCAACTGGACTTCCGGCCCGGGCGTACGGCTGAAAACGACGTGGCTGACCTCGATGCCCGCCGCCGCCGCCTGACGGGCGGCCGCCGGCGCATCGCCGAGCGTGGCGCGGCCGTCGCTGAGGATGACGAGTCGACGCGCGGCGTCGCCCGGCAACAGGGCGCTGCCATGGCGGATGGCCGCCGCCAGGTCCGTATGGTCGCGCCCGGGTTGCGACTGCAGCGTGTCCGCCTCGCGCGAGCGGCCGGGCACCCGCTCCGTGAAGGGCTGCGCGCCGAAGGCGACGACGCCGGCCAGGTCGTCGGCACCCATCGCCGCCATGGCCGCCTCGACCCAGGCCAGCTGCTCTTCCTCCAGCTCCGGGCCCAGGCTGTCGGAAACGTCGACGAGAAACACGACCGCCAGGCGGTCGGCGGACTGGCTGACCTGCAGGCCGCTCAGGGCCAGCACGATGCACAGCAGGATCAGCAGGCGCAGCGCCAGGCTGAAGGCATCGCGCGCGCGGCGGAAACGCTGTCGCGGCCAGCCGAGCCAGACCAGCGGCGCTGCCAGCGCCAGCAACAACAGCCCCTGGGGCGTCAGGAAGGTCACGGGCGTCGCGGTCGCAGGGACAGGCCGGCGCGCCGGCGCTGGTACACGACCCACTCCAGCAGCAAAATCATCAGCGCCAGCAGGGCCACCCAGGGCCAGAACTCCAGCTGGCCCTCCTCCTCGCGCGCGCCGGGGGCCAGGCCGGACTGGCCGAAAAAGATCATTTCCCGCGGCTGGATGTCGCTTTCGGCGGGGTCAAAGAGGTTGACGGCGAAGGACTGGCTACGCGTGACGGCGCCGCCCTCCAGCACCTCAATCGTGTAGATGCCCTGCTGCTGCGTCTCGGCGAAGAGCAGCGGCCGCCGCGCCAGCGACAGCTCCTGCAGCGATCCGTCCGGCAGGCGCACGCGCAGGCCCCCGGCGTCCGGCGGCGGTCGCAACTGCAGCGCGTCTCCCACGGCCAGGCTGTCGCGCGCGCTGAGGAGGCCGGGCGGCGCAAACCAGTCCAGCAGGTTGGCTATCAGCACCGGCCAGGCGATCTGCAGCGCCAGATCGCTGCGATGCACGTCAAAGGTGAAGATGGCCACCTGACGCCCGTCCACTTCTCCGGCCAGCAGCAGGGGGCTGCCGTCGGCCTCAATCAGGGTCTGCGCCCAGGGCGCGACAACCGGCGTCCAGCGTTGCACGCTGACGTCGTCGAGATCGACGAAACGCGTGCGCGCGTCGCCCGGCGTCACGCGAATGTCCTGCGCGAATTCCTGTTCCTCGCCCAGGCTGAAAAGGGCGTTGCCCCGTTGCGGATTGATGAAGAGCAGGTCGCCCGCCGGCAGTCGCTCGGGTTGCCAGCGATCGAGGATGGTCAGGTCGTAGACTTCGCGCGGCAGACCGGCCGACAGGTCGCCGCGGAAGGCCTCCACGCCGGGCAGGCTGCGCAGCACTTCCTC
Source organism: Anaerolineae bacterium (assembly GCA_034428275.1). Classification (GTDB taxonomy): domain Bacteria; phylum Chloroflexota; class Anaerolineae; order Aggregatilineales; family Phototrophicaceae; genus JAGWBD01. The sequence goes on along the minus strand of DAOUIB010000398.1, from coordinate 7,948 downwards.
AATGAAGCGGTTGCCCGGCGTGAAGAGCAGGACGCGACTGCCGCTCCCGCCCTCAACCAGCGCCCAGGCCCGGTTGTCCAGTTCGAGGTGATCGGGGATCTCCGAGGCCAGGGGAATCGTCAGGCTGGCCTCGATCCGGCGGAAGCTGGCGGGCAGGGCCTCGACGACCAGCGGCAGGTCCGCGCCGGCCCCCACCTCGTGATAGGCCGATGCGACCAGTTCGCCATCGACTTTCAGGCTGAGCACGACCTCTGCGTCGCGCGCGCCGTGGTTCGTGACCCGCGTGAAGAGTTGCGCCGGCTGACCCGCCCTCCGCCGCGTGGCCAGCGCCGTGATCGCCAGATTGTCGCCGGCGCTCCCGACCGGCAACCAGGTCACGTTGTCCGGTAGTTCCGGCAGCAGCGTCGGGTCGCCCAGACCGCCATCGCTGATGATGACCATGCTGAAGTCATCGCTCTGCGCCATGCCGCCCATGGCCAGCGTGAGGGCGGCGGGCCAGTCCGCGCTGCCCAGGCCCGGCCGGGCGTTGTCGATCGCCGCCTGCAGGGCGAGGCGGTCGTTGCTGGCCGCCAGCAACAGCTGCGGCTGCTCCGCGACGCGGATGAGCGTCACGCGGTCATTGGCGCCGAGGGCGCTGACGGCCGCGCGCGCCTCGTCCTGCGCGGCGCGGAAGCGGCTGCCCCCCTCCACGTCGCTGGCGTTCATGCTGGCCGAGGCATCCAGCAGCAGCACGATCTGGCCGCTGCCGGCCGCCGGCACGACGACGAAGGGCCGCGCCAGCGCCAGCACCAGCGCCGCCAAAATCAGGAGTTGCAGGAGCAACAGCAGGTTGCGCCGCAAACGCTGCCAGGGGGTGTTGGCCTCGGTGTCCTGCAGCAGTTGCTGCCAGAGCATGATGCTGGGCACTTCCAGCTCCTGGCGGCGCAGGCGCAGCATGTAGAGCAGCAGGATCGGCAGGGCCAGCAGCGCCCCGGCCAGCGCCAGCGGCGTCAGCAGTTGCATGCGACCTTGGCTTCCGCGCTCATCGAACGATGCCCAGGCCGCGCAAGTCGCGCAGAATGACCCGCTCCCAGGGCGTGTCCGTGTTGACGAAGAGGTAATGGCCGCCGCGCTGCAAGAGGGCCCGCCGCAGTTGCGCGCGCCAGGTTTCGAGGCGCTGCGCGTAGCGCTCGCGCAGATTTCCGTCGATGCTCACCTCGCGTGCGGCGCCGTCCTCGACGTCGATCAGGCGCAGGTCGCCGGCCAGGGGCGGTTCCAGTTCCTCCGGCGACAGCAGATGCAGCAGCAGCAGTTCGTGGCCCGCCGCGGCCAGTTCGTTGAACGCGTCCGTCAGGTTGACGGGCGTGTACATATCGCTGATGAGCACGAACAACCCCGGCCGCGCGCCGCGCAGGGCCTGCTCGCGCAGGACGGCGTCCAGGTCCACCTCCCCCGCCGCTTGCAGGTCCGCGATGAAGTCCAGCAGGCGCAGGTTGTGGCCCCGCCCGCGATGGGGGCCGAAGGTCGCGCTGCCCGCGCCGCTGACGCCATGCAGTTGCGTGCGGTCGTTGCTGGCCAGGGCGCACCAGGCCAGCCCGGCCGCCAGGCGTTGCGCGTGGCGAAACTTGTTGCGCTCTACGTCGGCTTCGCCGGTGGGCCAGTCCATGCTGACCGAGGCGTCGATGAGGATGTGCAGCGCCAGGTCTTCCTCGTCCTCCAGCAGCTTGATGTAGGGCCGCTGCAGGCGGGCGTAGACGTTCCAGTCCAGGCGGCGCAGATCGTCGCCGTAGGCGTAGTCGCGATAGTCGGCGAACTCGATGCTGGTGCCGCGCCGAATCGAGCGCCGTTCGCCCTTCATGGCGCCGGCGCGCGCGCGTTGCGACCAGAGCATGACCTGCTCCAGGCGACGCAGGGTGCGTTCGTCAAAGACGCGTGCTTCAGCCATGGGCGGGCCGTCAGGCGGGTTGACGGCTGACGGCGTGCAGCGCTTCGCGGATGATGTCGTCGGGGTCCGCGCCCTCGGCGAGTCCCTCGAAGTTCAGCAGCAGCCGGTGTCGCAACGCCGCCGGCGCCACCGCCTCAATGTCCTCCCAGGCGACGTTCAGCCGGCCCTCCAGCAGGGCATTGACGCGCGCGCCGATGACCAGCGCCTGGGCGCCGCGCGGGCTGGAACCGTAACGGACGTACTGCCGTACCAGATCCGTGGCCTGCGCCTCCTGCGGGTGGGTCGCCAGAATCAGGTTCGCCGCGCGCTCCATCAAATGCGTGGCGACCGGCGTCGTCAGGGCCAGGCGGCCCATCTGCAGCACCTGGGCGCCATCGGCCACGCGCCGCGGCCAGGTCTCGTCGGCGCCAGTGGTGCGCTCAAGGATGTCGATCAGTTCTTCGGGGCGCGGAAAGTCGACCCGCACCTTGAACATGAAGCGGTCCAGCTGCGCTTCCGGCAGCGGGTAGGTGCCCTCCATCTCCAGCGGGTTCTGCGTGGCCAGCACGAAGAAGGGGTCCTGCAGGGGGTAACTGCGCCCGGCCACCGTGACCGTCTTCTCCTGCATGGCCTCCAGCAGGGCGGACTGGGTCTTGGGCGTGGCGCGGTTGATTTCATCGGCCAGCACCAGGTTGGCGAAGACCGGTCCCTCGTGGAAGCGAAAGAGGCGACTGCCGTCCTCGCCCTCTTCCATGATGTCCGTGCCGGTGATGTCCGCCGGCATCAGGTCCGGCGTAAACTGGATGCGCGTGAATTTCAGGTCCAGCGCCGCGCCCAGGCTGCGGATCAGCATGGTCTTGCCCAGGCCCGGCACGCCCTCCAGCAAGGCATGACGACCGCTGAGAATGCAGATCAGCACACTGCGCAGCACCTCGCGCTGACCGACGATGACGCGGCCCACCTCGGCCTCGATCGCCTGCGCCAGCGCGCCGAATTCCTCAAGCTTCAGCTCATCCGCCATGTCCGCTCCTCTTTTGTCGCGCGCTAGCGACCCGGCTCCAGCGCGCTGAAGTAATCGTGCACCACGTCGCGCAGGCCCAGCGGGATGTAGTCGCTCTCCAGCGCCCGGCTGGCCGCATCAAGATAGTCGCCGTAAATCTGGTTCCAGGGCACCAGCGCCTCGCCGGAGGGGTTGGGCGCAAAATCGCCCTCCATCAGGGGCGAGTCGCCAGGGTCATTCTCCAGGTAAAGCTCCGGTCCCTGGCTGGCGCCAATGCGTCGCGGCGCGTACACCGGCGCAAATTCGCGCTGGCCCTGGCCGTCGGGGTTGTTCCCCTGGCCTGGCGGCGCGCCCTGCACACCCGCGAAGCTCTCCTCCATGCCCGCGCCGCCAGGGGCGTCGCCGGCCTGGCCGCCCAGGCCCGGGCGTTCCTGCTCACTTGCATTCTGACCCTGACCGGTCTGCTGGCCGCCCGGCTGTCCGCCCTGCGAACCGGCCTGCGCGTCCTCCCCCTCGCCGGCCTGCGGGTTGCCGCCCGGCAGGTTGCCGGCCTCCGGGCTCTCGCCCGCCTGCCCCGATTCACCCTCTTGCGGCTGACCCTGCATCGCCATGTCTCCCGCCTGGGGTTGCCCGCCCGTGCCGGGTTGCTCTTGCATGCGTTCCTGACTCACGAGGGGCTGCGCCTGCGAGCGCTGCGCAATCTGGCTGGCGCTGTCGCGCAACTGATCGGATGCCGCCCGCAGCCGCTGCTGCGAATCCTGCGCGCGCGCCATTTGCTGCCGTTGCTGCGCCAGCATCTGGCTGGCCAGACCCGCGGCATTTCTCGCGTTCATCGCCTGACTGTCGCGCAGGGCCTGCAAGGCCTCCCGAATGGCCTGCGCCAGTTCCGGGTTGCTCGCCTCAAGGGAAGCGGCGGCTTCTTCCAGACGTGCCGCCACGTCGTCGCCAGGCGGCAATGTGCCGGCGTTCTCCAGTTGCCGCAGGGCGGCCTCAAGCTGGTCGCCGCTGGCCTGCTGCGCGTTCGCCAGCGCCTGCATCTGCTGGCGGATGCCTTCTTCCAGCGCCAGCGCCTGCTGCTCAAACTGCTCCGCGCTCTCGCTCAACGCCGCAAAGGCTTCTTCGGGGGACAGGTCCTCCTGCCCCAGCAGGGCCTGGCTGCGTTCCAGTTCGCGTTGCAATTGCTGGCGCAGTTCCGTTGGCAAGGCCCTGTCGCCCGCCACCTCTTCGCTGATCCGCTCGACGGCCGCGGCCGCCTCGTCGATGGCGGCTTCCTGCGCCTCCTCCTGCTCATCTGTCGGGACAGTCGGCGCGGGCAGACGCGTCACCAGCCCGATGGCCAGCAGCAGCAGGGCCAGCGTGGCCCAGGCGCGCCGGTCGCTGCGCAGCGGCATCTGCCGGGCGACGTCCACGTCGCGCGCGCGGCTACCGGCGTCGGCGATCTGCAGCGGGGTCAGTTCGGCGCCGCCGTGAATGCGGCCCTCCAGCAATTCCAGCGCCGTGGAGAGTCGTTCGCTGAGCCCGAATTCCTGTTCAAACTTGCGCGCCAGCGCGAGGGTCGGGCGCGGCGGCAGCCAGATTCGCGCCAGCAACAGCAACAGGCCCGAGCCAGCCAAAAGGGCCATGGCCGGCAAGAGGCTGTCGGCGGGCGTTCCAAAGCGCAGGCGCGACCACAGCAACAGGGCCAGGCCGAGCGCGAGCCCCGGCAGCAGGCTGCGCGGCAACCCAAGCCAGGTGCGTTGCCAGCGCTGGCGTCGCTCCCAACGCTGCAACAGGGTCGTCAGGGCTGCGCGCGGGCCGTCGCCGACTGTGCCAGCCGCGAGGCTGGCCATCAGGCCTCCACCTTGCGCATGCGACGCACGGCCAGCGCCACCAGAATGGTGGAAATCAGGAGATAGAAGACCACGAGGCTGATCCAGGGCGAGACCAGCGGGATGGTGCTGCCGTCGCTGCTGAGCACCAGCGTCCACAGGCCGGCCACGTTGCGGTCCGCCAGCAGTTGCTGGGTCACCAGCGCCGTGGCCACCGGGTTCAGGCTGACCAGCAGGAAGCCGAGGTAGACAAAGATCGCTTCCAGCACCGGCGACGCGCTGATGCCGGAGCCAAAGCCGGAGGCCGCGTTGACGAAGGCGTTGAAGAGCGGCAGGTTGAGCAGCAGGGGGATGCCGAAGAGCGAGCCCAGCGCCACCGTGTAGGCGCGCATGCTGGCGGTCAGGGTGCGGCTCGTGTGGGCCGAAAAGTAGATGCCCAGCGTGCCCAGCGCGATGGCCGTCACGGAGAGCACGGCGAAGGAGACCACCAGTTCGGCCAGGGTCACGCCGCCGAAGAGAAAGGCGATACTCTGCAGCGGGATGGAGGAAAACAGCAGCAGCAGGATGTAGCCCAGCGCCGATTCCAGCTTGCCGATGAGCAGCGCCGGCCGCACCAGCAAGGTGGTCTGCAACAGGTCCCAGGTGCCGAATTCGCGTTCGCCGGTGATGGCGCCGGCGGTGAAGGCCGGCGCGATGAACAGGATCAGCAGCAGTTCAATGCTCACCAGGCCGATGAACAGCACGCGGCCGATGGCGCCGATCGCGGCCGAGCCGGTGCCCTGCACCGTGCCCGAACCGAAAACAAGGTAGAGCATCGCCGTAAAGGCGCTCATCAGACCGAGGTAGACCGTCAACACGATGAAGGAACGCGGCCCGCGCATACGGCCGCGGAATTCCTTGCGCATCACCGGGTTGATGCGGAAGCTGCGCGCCTCGCCCAGGCTCAGCGCCAGCGCCCAGGCGCCCGGCACCAGCGTCACCACAGTCAGGGTCAGGCCGCCCAGCAGGAGGCCGGCCAGGTTGACCAGCAGCAACAGCCCCAGGCCCGGCAGGGCCCAGAATTCGCGCGCCAGCACGCCCGTCATCAGCACCAGCAGCAGGCCGCCGTCGGCCAGCAGCAGCAACATGACCACGGCCATGGCGGAATCCGGGGCCAGCGTCAACCCGCCGGCCAGCAAGCCCTGCGCGGTGGCGAAGTACCCGGGCCACAGCCGCAACGCGCCCGCCAGCGCCAGCAACAGGGTCAGGGCCAGGGCCGCGCCGTTGGCGAGGCCGCCGCCGAGCAGCACGCGCGCGATTCGCAGCAGGGCCCGCTCGCGAGGTTCAAGCAGCTCCTCGGCCTCGTCAATCAGCTGGACGCGGGTTGTGGTCATGCTCAACTGACGACGCCCCGGGTCACGTTCATGAAGAGCGATTCGAGGTCCCTGGTCTCTTCCTGAAAGCCAAGAACGCCGATGTCGGCCAGGGCCAGCGCGCGATTGAGGCCCGCCACGCCGGCGTCATCGCCGTCGAAATGGACGCTCAGGCGCGCGCGCGCGTCCTCAGGCTCCAACAGGCCAATCTCCAGCACCCGGGGCATGCCTTCCAGTAAACGGCGCGCCTCGCCCACGGCGTCGCTGTCGGCAAGGGTGACGACGATTTCGCGCCAGGGCGTCAACTGCGCGCGCATATCCGCCACGCTGCCCTGAATCACCATCTGACCAGCCTCAATGATGCCGATGTGCGTGCAGATCTCGCTGACGTCCGCCAGGATGTGCGAGGAGAAGAAAATGCTCTTGCCCATGGACGCCAGTTCGACCAGCAGTTCGCGGATTTCGACGCGGGCGCGCGGGTCCAGGCCGGCGGCCGGCTCGTCCAGAATAAGGACCTCGGGGTCGTGGGCCAGGGTGCGCGCCAGCGACAGGCGTTGCTTCATGCCGCGGCTGAGTTTGTCCACCATGTCCTCGCGGCGGTGGGTCAGGTCCACCAGTTCGAGCAGATCGTCGATCAGGCGCCGGCGCTCGTTCTCGGGGATGTCGTAACAGGCGGCGAAGAAATCCAGGTATTCCCAGACGCGCATGTCGTCGTAGACGCCGAACTCATCCGGCATGTACCCGATGGAGCGGCGCACGGCGCGCGGATGCGCGGTGACCGAATAGCCGGCCACGCGGGCCTCGCCCTCCGTGGGGCGCGTCAGGGTGGTCAGAACGCGCATGGTGGTCGTTTTGCCGGCGCCGTTGGGGCCCACAAAACCGTAGATCGCGCCTTCCGGCACCGCCAGTGAAAGCCCGCTGACCGCAGTGAAGCGCGCGTAGCGCTTGACCAGTTCGCTGGTTTCGATGATGAGGCTCATGCGTCGGCCACCGTCGCTCTGTCGTCAGTATACATGAAATAACCCTGCTGCTCGATGGCGAGGCGTTCCACCCGCAACGCGCCGCCGAGCTCTTCGGCAACCAGGCGCAGCAACACGCTGTTCTGCGCGCCCAGCAGGGCCTCGGGAGTCGGCAGGACGACCGTGCGCGTGGTGCTGCGCGTGCGCGGACGCCTGAGCGTGACGGGTCGCCAGCGCGACTCCCGCCAGTCCCACAATTCCAGAGGGATCTCGTCCGGCCCGGTATTGCGCAGATTGACAATGACCTGCAGGGCCTCCACCCGCTCCAGTTGAGCCAGCGGCAAGGGCGTGAAACGGAAGACCACCTGGTCGCCCGGCTGATAGTCCGTGTTGACCGGCGCGACGTTGCCGGACAGGCTGTTGCGCTCCAGCGCCACCCAGGTGAACTGGTCGGCCTCAATGCGCACCATTTCCTGCGGCAGTTCCTGCTCGACCTCGAGCGCGATGAGATAGAACGCGGCATCGTTTGCGTCCCAGGGCGCTTCTCCCGGTTCCGTCTGCAGGGGCATGGCGCCCCAACCGGCGAGGAACACCTGGGCACCGCGGGCGGTGGAGAGGAAGGGGTCCGCCACGGCGGCCGAAAGCAACAACTGGCGCCGGTGCCGCTCCTGGGCCGCAGCGCTGTTTCCGGGCCCCTCGCGGTAGGCGCGGGTATTGTAGTCGTCCTGCATGATGTCCATCACGCTTTGTTCGCGCGCTGCCAGCGCCCGCGAAAAACGACTGAAACGCAACTGCGTCAGTTGCGCTTCGCCCCGTCGCTCCAGCGGCGCCGGCGCCGGCGGTTGCAGGGTGTCCGAAATCAGCGGCAGTTCGAAACTCGCGCTCTCTCCCGGCTGCAGGTCCATCGGCAGCGCCTGGCTCCCGGC
>DAOUIB010000397.1:0-6694 GCA_034428275.1 Anaerolineae bacterium | reverse complement strand
TCGTCATCAGCGTCGAAATGGCCCCGCCGCGCAGCTACACGCCGCAGCGCCTGCTCAACGCCGCCCGCACCCTGCAGGAGGCCGGCGCCGACGTCATCAACGTCGCCGACAGCCCCGCCGCCCGCATGCGCATGAGCCCCTGGGCCATCGGCCACCTGCTACAGTCGCGCCTGGGCATGGAGACCGTGCTGCACTTCCCCACCCGCGGCCGCAACCTGTTGCGCGTGCAGGGCGACCTGCTGGCGGCCCACGCCCTCGGTCTGCGCAACCTCTTCGTGGTCATGGGCGACCCCACCCAGGTGGGCGACTACCCCGAAGCCATGGACCTCTACGACCTGGCGCCCTCGGCCCTGATCCACCTCATCCGCCAGCGCCTGAATCACGGCCTCGACCAGGCCGGTCACTCCATCGGCCAGCCCACCTCCTTCACCGTCGGCTGCGCGCTCAACATGAACGCCACAAGCGCGGAACGCGAGATCCGCGTGTTGCTGCGCAAGTTGCAGGGCGGCGCCAGCTTCGCCCTCGGCCAGGCCATATTTGAACCGGAGCGTATTCGCGTCTTCCACGAGCATTTCGAGGCCCTCGTCGGCGAGCCCCTGCGCCTGCCCGTGTTGATGGGCCTGATGCCGCTCTACAGCGTCAAGCACGCCCGCTTTCTGCACAACGAGGTGCCCGGCATCCACATTCCACCGCAGATCATCGAGCGCATGGGCGATGCCGGTGAGGATGCCCCCCGGGAGGGCCTGCGCATCGCCGGTGAGTTGCTGGCCGCCATGCGCGACCAGGTGCAGGGCACCTACATCATTCCGGCCTTCGGCCGCTACGACCTCGCCGCCGACCTTGTGGATCAGGCGCGCGCGCTGGCCCCGGCCTGAGTCGTCCCGTGCCCGCGCCCGCGAAACGTTTTCACGATCTCGACGCGCTGCGCGCCTGCGCCATGTTGCTGGGCGTCCTGTTGCACGCCACCTTCCATACCATCCCCTGGCGCTACTTCGATCGACCCGTTCTACCGGGCGGCCCCAACGTCTGGGCCCTGCCTTACTTCCACGGCGTCCAGCTCATCCACGGCCTGCGCATGCCGGTCTTCTTCCTGCTCAGCGGATTCTTTTGCGCCCTGCTCTGGCAACGCCGCGGCCCGCAGGGACTGCTGAAGAATCGCGTCCTGCGCATCGCCCTGCCCCTGCTCATCTGCATCCCGACCATTCGCAACCTGGAATACATCATCAACCGCCTCACCTGGGGCGGCAACCCCACCACCGCCCAGTGGTTCAATGCGGTCGTCCTGCAGGACCTCAGCAATCTGTGGTTTCTCTGGCAACTGCTGCTCCTGAGCGGCCTCTTCCTGCTGGCGGCGCGCCTCGGGCTGCGCTTTCGTCATCCCCTGTGGTGGCTGCTGCTGCCCCTCACCTGGCTACCCGCCTTCCACATGGACCAGGAATTCCTCGTTTTCGGCCCGGAGACCTCGGTCGCCGTTCTGGTGGACGTCGAGGTGCTGGCCTTCTACGCCTGTTTCTATTTCTTCGGCGTCTTCTTTTATCAGCGCGGCTATCAGGTGCGGCGCTGGTGGATGGTCGCCATCGTCCCCGCCGTCACCCTCGTGTACCCCCTGGCCATCCCCCTGCTCTTTGTGCGCCAGGTGCTGCGCGATACCGGCGACCAACTGGCGGGCAGCCTGCTGGAGACCCTCTTCGCCTGGCTGATGTGCTTCGGCCTGATGGGCCTGTTCCGCGCCATCGCCGCGCGCGAACGCCCCTGGGTGCGCCTGCTCGCGGACGCGGCCTTCTGGATCTACCTGACGCACGAACTCCTGATGCAGGTCCTGGCGCGCCACATCCGGGCGCTATTGCCGAACCCGCACCTCTTCTACGTCGCGCTGGTGCTAATCGTCAGCGGGCTGCTGCTGCTTGCCTGGACCCGCGAAGTCCGCTACACATGGTTCGGGACGCTGTTGAACGGGGTACGCGAGCGGCCGGGAGCGGAAAGTGGCGCGGCGGGCCCCGCTCCTCCCGTGCCGGCTTATGCCGACACCGGTTTATCCCCGAAGCGAGGGTAAACACTGGCCGCTTCGCCGCGGCCAGCACAGGGAGGCAATTGATGGGCTCTGACCTGAAGCGACACTACGACGAAAAGGGCTACGCCATCGTGCGCAAGGCCATCGATGCCGACCTGGCCGCCGAAACGGCCGAACACGTTCACTGGCTGTCGCGCCGCAACCCCGGTGTGCGGCCGGAGGCCTTTTTCCACAACTTCCTGATGAACGACCCTTTCATGCATCGCCTCGTCAGCGACGAGCGCATCGTCGACGTCCTCGAGCCCTTTCTCGGGCCGAACATCGCGCTCTACGCGCCGCACTACATCGCCAAACCGCCCGGCGACGGCAAGCCCGTCCTCTGGCACCAGGACGGCTACTACTGGCCGCTGGAGCCGATGGAAGTCATGACCGTCTGGCTGGCGGCGACGGCCTCCACGCGCGAAAACGGCTGCATGCGCATTCTGCCCGGCACGCAGAACATGCGCCTGCTCTCACGCCGCGAGATGGTTGACGTCGATGAAGAAAAGTACGTGCTGAACTCGCAGATCCACCCCTCGCTGATCGACGACTCCGACGTCGTGGACCTCGAACTGGAGGCCGGCGACGTCTCCATTCACAACCCGCGCATCATCCATGGCTCGGAAGCCAACACCTCAGATACCTGGCGCATCGGTCTGACGCTGCGCTACATCCCCACCACGACCCGCGTCATGGCCGAAGGCTGGCGCAGCATCCTCGTGCGCGGCGACGCCGTGGACAACGGCAACCTCTACGCCGAAAGGCCGCGCTATGTGCCGGGCGAATGCATGCCCTTCCGCGGCGCGGAAGAATGGCGTTGAGTCAGGGCCTCAGCGCAGTTGCGCGTCGGCGAAATCGAGATAGCGCTGCCAGTCCCAGGACGTAACGTCGTGCCCGCCGCGGCGCAGGTGATAGCCGACGCGACCGGCCACGGCCGTATCCGGCGCCGGCTGTTGCCGGACGGGCAGACCCTCGTGGCCCATGAGTTGCCAGACCGGAGACACGGCCAGGGTCGCCAGAAACTCGCCGCGCGGGTCGGCCCAGAGGTCGTCGCTCGCGCTGGCCACGTAGAGCGGGCGCGGCGCGATCAACGCCAGTAGCATGTGCTGGTCGAGCGGCAGCTCGTCCTCGCGCCCGTTCCAGGCGCGGAAGTTGCGGCAAAACCAGTGCGGAAAGCGCGTGTTGATGGCCGCCAGCGTCTCGCCGAAGCGTCGCCGTGAGAGCGCCGCGCCGGCGCAGCCGCTGTTGTTGCTGACTGCAAACGCGAAGCGTTCGTCGCGCGCGGCGGCCCACAGCGCCGTCTTGCCCAGGCGCGAATGACCGATCAGCGCGACCGGGCCGCAGTCCCCCGTCACCAGCAGGGCGTCCAGCGCCCGGCTCAAGCCCCAGGCCCAGGTCGCCACCGCCCCCCAGGCGCCGCCCTCGTCGCCCGGCGCCTCAAACAGCCGCTGCACGCTGTCGGCCCGGCCATCGACGCGGTCCGGATACAGATCGTCGCAGCACAGCGTCGCCAGGCCGTAACCGCGCGCGAGAATGTCTTCGACCGGCCAGCGACCGGCGCTGCTGCCGCGCGCTGCCGTGGCGCCCGACGGCGCCAGAATGCCGGGGTCAGGATGCGTCGTGTGATTGCCATTGAAATTGAGGCCCAGAAAGACTGGCGCCGGTCGCCGCCGCGGTGCCCACAGCAGCAGGTGCAGGCTGTGCGCGCCGTCGATCAGCAGACGCAGTTGACGCCGCAGCGCGCCACCGGGCAGCGCCGTCTCTTCGAGCGTTTCGACGTGCAGGGGCAGGCTCTGGACCGGCGTCTGACCGTAGACCTGTTGCGCGAAGAGCGCCAGCAGTTGGGGGCGCCGTTGTTCGCGCCAGGTGTCGGCATCGTCTACCGGGCTGCCATCCGCCAGGCGCAGCAGCGGCGGCAACTCGTAATCCGGCACCAGCGCCTCGTCGTAATTTGTGTCGTTCACGGGTAGTCCTCGATGTTCAGCGCGGCGTTTCCATCTCCTGGCGCACGGTCTGGTAGAGCAACTCGGCGTGCAGCTGGCCCAGGGTATAGCAGGGGCCGCCCAGTTTCTCCGCCAGCCGGCTGGCCAGGCCGCGGTCAAAGGCCACGTGTTCCATGTTGATGGTGACGGTCTTGATGTCGTGTTCCCGAATCATGGTCGCGATGCGATGCGCCTCGTCCTGCGGTGCCTGGTCGCTGATGGACACGTTGCCGGCGCCGTCCGTCAGCAGAATAATCATGGGCACGACGTCGGGATTGAGCGTGGTCTCGCGCCGCACCGTCTCGTAGGAGAGCAACAGGCCGGCCGAGAGCGGCGTCTTGCCGCCGACCGGAATGTTGGCCAGCGCCTTTTTCGCCAGCAGCACGGAGTTGGTCGGCGAGAGCACCAGCGAGGCGCGGTCTTTCTGGAAGACCACCAGGCCCACGCGGTCGCGCCGCTGGTAGGCGTCCGTCAGCAGCGACATGATGGCGCCCTTGGTGGCCTGCATGCGCTCCGAAACGGCCATGCTCCACGAGGCATCCACCGCAAAAAGAATGAGGTTCGAGGCGCGGCGCACGCGCACCTTGCGCTGCAGGTCGTCCTTTCGCAGAGACCAGGCCACGCCGCTTTCCCTGCGCTCCGCCTCGCGTTCCTGCTGATGCGGCGCGGCGGCCCGCAGCGTGGCGTCGAAGGCGACGTCGTCGGTGCGGCCGTTGGCCGGCCGCGCCTGTATGTAGCGCCCGCGCTTGCGCTCGGTCTTCGTGCGCGAGCGCCGTCCGGCGCGCTGGCGCGTCAGACGGTCGAGCGGGGTATCCAGTTTGCGCGGCGTGAATTCGGCCTTGCTCTCGACCTGCTTGCCGCCTTCCCACCAGTAGGCGTCCTGCTGGTCGAAGACGTTCTGCGGCGCCGGCTCGGCCTGGCCGAGGTCCGGCAGTTCCTCGTCACTGCTCTCGCTCAGGGACTGACTTTTTTTTTAGCCGCCTGTTCTTCCTCGCTGTCGGCGCTGGCCTCGGCGGCATCGTCGCCCTCGCTCCACTCCGACATGACCTGGTCCAGCTGGTCGCCCATGGCGTCGATGCTCATGGTGGCGTCGGTGAAGGGGCCGCGCTTGAGGCGGTGCGGGATCGCCAGTTCGGCGGCCAGCAGGATGTCCTCATGGTTGACGCGCGTCCGTCCCTGCCAGGCGGCGTGGGCGCGCGCCGACTTGAGAATCACCAGGTCGGCGCGGTGGCCGTCGATGTGCAGGCTGCTGGTCAGGGAGGCGATGGCGTAGAGGTCGCGCCGGTCGTATTCCACCTCGTCGACCAGTTCGCGGGCGGCGGCGATCCGCTGCGAGAGTTGCTCCTCGCGCGGGGCCCAGTCCTCGCGGAAGCCGTCGGCGTCGGTCTCGCTGGCGATGTGACGTTCCAGAATCTGCATGCGCTCGCGCGCGGCGTCGATGCTGGTGACCTCCACCGAGAGCGCGAAGCGGTCCAGCAACTGCGGCCGCAGATCGCCCTCCTCGGGGTTCATGGTGCCCACCAGGATGAAGCGCGCCGGATGCGAGAAGCTGATGCCCTCGCGCTCCACCACGTTGATGCCCATGGCCGCCGAATCCAGCAGCAGGTCGACCACGTGGTCGTCGAGCAGGTTGACCTCGTCCACGTAGAGGATGCCGCGGTTGGCGTTGGCCAGCACGCCGGGCTCGAAGTGCCGCTCGCCGCGCTGGATGGCCTTCTCGATATCCAGCGTGCCCACCACGCGGTCCTCGGTGGCGCTGACGGGCAGGTCCACAAAGCGGATGCGGCGCATGCTCACCGGCAATTCTTCGCCGCGTTCGTAACGCTCATGCACGACGTCGGACCAGGTGGAAGGCTGGTCGGGGTCGTCGTTGAAAGGCGAATCCGCCACCACCCGCACCTCGGGCAGCAGGGCCGCCAGGGCGCGCGCGGCGGTGGACTTGCCGGTGCCGCGTTCGCCGCGGATGAGCACCCCGCCGATGCGCATGTCGATCGCGTTGAGGATCAGGGCGCGTTTCATGCGCTCCTGGCCCACGATGGCGGTGAAGGGGTAAACCGGCGCTCGCTTCGTCATGTCCCGTCCCGTGAAGGCGAATGGCATGACCAGTATACACCTGATACGGGCGCGCCGTGCAGGGCGGACTCATGGCGATGTTGAAGGCGCTCTCACTATTGGGTTATTAATCTGTGCTGCGTCTTCGCTGCAGGCGCGGGCCATGAATCGATTCTTTACTGCCCGCCTGGCAGCCCTGCCGCGACTGCTGGCGCTTGCAAGTTCCTTGACTCTGGTGGCCCTGACCATGGCTGGAGAATTGCATTGGGGTTATGAAGGCGAGACCGGCCCCGACAACTGGGGCAGCCTCTCGCCGGACTTCGCCCTCTGTGCCGACGGCAGGGCGCAATCGCCGATCGACATTCGCAACGCCAGCGAACTGGACCTGGCGGACATTCGCTTTCACTATGGCCGGACGCCCAACCGCGTCACCAACACCGGCCACGGCATCCAGGTCGACGTCGAGGGCGACAGCCACATCCTCTACAACGGCATTCGTTACGACCTGCTGCAGTTTCATTTCCACCTGGAGCTGCAATAGTATCATTGATTATCTGATATAATGTATGCATACTATATATTTTTAGGCATACTAGAATTTCTTCATGTT
>DAOUIB010000396.1:0-3379 GCA_034428275.1 Anaerolineae bacterium | reverse complement strand
ATCCTGTGCTCCCAGGAGATTATGAATCGGTTCGCATATGTTAGCGTCAGGAACCAGGCTGCTGCAATCGCCAGACAGTGGAAGTCGCCTGATGTATGCTTTCGACATTCATAGCCAGAAAGGCCAAAAGGAGCATCCAATGACCATCCCCCGCAGCGAGTACCCGCGGCCGCAATTTGTGCGTAAGGACTGGCTTTGCCTGAACGGCGAGTGGCAGTTCGAGATCGACCAGGGGGACAGCGGCCTCGAACGCGGCCTGCTGCAGCGCGAGCTGAAGGAGCGCATCGTCATCCCCTTCTGCCCTGAGTCCGAACTTTCGGGCGTCGCCAACCACGACTTCCTTGAGGCGGTCTGGTACCGGCGCGAACTGACGATCCCGGCTGCCTGGGCCGGGCGGCGCGTCCTGCTGCACTTCCAGGCGGTCGATTACGACGCGACGGTATGGGTGGACGGCGTCGAGGTGGGGCGGCATCGCGGCGGCTTTTCGCCCTTCAGCTGTGACCTGCAGGGCGCGGCCGCGCCTGGCGACACGCTCACCCTGGTCGTCCGCGCGCGCGACACGCATCGCGGCGCGCAGCCGCGCGGCAAGCAGGCGACGGCCTTCGGGCCCCAGGGCGCCATCTACGTGCGCAGCACCGGCATCTGGCAGAGCGTCTGGCTGGAGCCGGTACCGGAGATCGCCCTGCGTCGCCCGCGCCTGACTCCCGACCTGGCCAACAGCCTGATTCGCCTGGAGCAGCCGATCAGCGGCAACCGGCCCGGCCTGCGTCTGCGCGCGACTCTGCGCGACGCCGAAGGCGTGGTCAGCGAGGCCGAATGCGCCGCCGACCTCGACCTGGCCCCGCGCCTCGATCTGCCGGTGCCGACGGAGCGGCGTCGGCTCTGGGCGCCCGGCGACCCTCAGCTCTATGACGTCGACATTCAGTTGCTGGACGCCGAGGGCAATGCGGTCGACGAGGCGCGCAGCTACGCCGGACTGCGCAGCGTGTCCATCGACGGCGCGGCGATCAGGATCAACGGCGAGACAGTCTTCCAGCGCCTGGTGCTGGACCAGGGCTACTACCCCGACGGCATCATGACCGCGCCCGACGACGAGGCCCTGCGGGAGGACATCGAGCTCAGCCTGGCGGCCGGTTTCAACGGCGCGCGCCTGCACCAGAAGGTCTTCGAGGAGCGCTTCCTTTACCACGCCGACCGCCTCGGCTACCTCGTCTGGGGTGAATTCGGCGACTGGGGCTGCCGTCAGATGGGCCCGCTGGACGGCGAGCATCAAAGGCCGGGGCCGGACTACGTCACCCAGTGGCTGGAGGTGCTGGAGCGCGATTATTCGCATCCCTGCATCGTGGGCTGGTGCCCGCTGAACGAGACCTGGCAGTCGCTCACGGACCGCATCACGATGCTGGATGACGTGACCCAGGGCATGTATCTGGCGACGAAGGCGATGGACACGACGCGGCCGGTGCTGGACGCCTCCGGCTACTCGCATCGCGTGCGCGGTGCCGACGTCTACGACAGCCACGACTACACGCAGGACCCCGACGAGCTGACGCGGCGGCACGCCGGTCTGGCGGAGGGGAAACCCTACGAGAACAGCTTCGAGGGCCGCGGCATACCGCAGCGCTACCGGGGCAACGCGCGCTGGTCGATTCCCTACGCCGGTCAACCCTATTTCGTCAGCGAGTTCGGCGGCATCTGGTGGAACCCGCAGGCGGCCGAAGACGAGGACTCCTGGGGCTACGGCGAGCGCCCGCGCGACATCGAGGAGTTTTACGATCGCTTCGAGCGGCTCTGCGCGGTGCTGCTGGACGACGTCAACATGTTCGGCTACTGCTACACGCAACTGACGGACATCCTGCAGGAGCAGAACGGTATCTATAGCTACGACCGCCGCGTCAAGTTCGACATGGCGCGCATCCGCGCCGCCCAGCAGCGCCCCGCCGCGATCGAGCGAGGGTAGGGGGCAGGCCGTTCAGCGCAGGTTCCGGGCTATACTGAAAGCAGAATGGCAGGGAGCGGGGCCATGAGCGACGAAGAAAAGGTGCTTGAGCACCTGAAGATGATTCAGGATTCAGTCTCGCGCATGGCGAACAACTCCTTCCGTTTGAGGGGTTGGAGTGTTGTGCTCGTGGCAGGCTGGCTTGTCTCACTGGCCAGAGCGGATGTCGAAGCGATGCCGTCCTTGCGTGAAACAGCGCAATTCCGCTCGATTGTGCTACCGGTTCCCTTTGTGCTGATTTACTTGCTGGATGGTTACTATCTTTGGCAAGAACGACTTTTCCGACGCCTTTATGACGAGGTGAGACAAGCAAATTCGACTGAGCTCTCAATGGACACGAGTTTCGGGGAGCACTTCAGACAGCGCGCGGCAGGCTATATCGCTTCATGCATCCCGACGCGCTCCAGATTTCTCTCAACACCATTCCTGTTTCATGGCGCGATCCTCGTATTGCTGTATGTCGTGGAGAGCCCCGTTGCTTAAGGTTTATTTCAGTTTTCACTATGAACGGGATGCCTGGCGCGCTGCCATCGTGCGCAACAGCCAGCGGTTTCGGAAAGAATCGACTGCCGCCGGCCGCTTCCTGGATGCGGTGGATTGGGAACAGGTACGCAGAACCAGCGATACAGTTATCAGACGCTGGATCAATGCGCACTTGCAAAACACATCAGTCACCGTTGTACTCATCGGTGCCGAGACGAGTACACGTTTTTGGGTCAGGTATGAAATCGAGCAATCGATAAAACTTGGCAAAGGTCTGTTGGGAATTCGCATCCACGAAATCAAGGACTCGTCCGGGTCTTCCGATCTGGAGGGGCTAAACCCTTTGGCTTCCTGCTACCAGGTTTACGACTGGATTCCGGATCACGGCTACGCAAACCTCGGCAACTGGATCAAAGACGCCGCCCGATCTGCCGGCCGCTGACATGGCCGCTCCGTGAACACCGACCCACCGCGCAGCACCGACCCCCGCATTGCCATCCGCGACCTGGTCGCAAGATATGAAGACCTGACCCCCGCTCGACGCCGGACCTACAACGAAACCGCCACCCACAACGACTTCATCGATCCGCTCTTCGCCGCGCTCGGCTGGGACATGCACGACAACGCCGAGGTCGCGCGCGAAGATTCTGTGAATCGAAGAAAGCGAGTCGATTACGCATTCAAGACTCGTGGCGTTACCCGTTTCCTGCTTGAGGCCAAGCGCCCAACAGCCTCTTTGGACGATTCAGACAGCATTCGTCAGGCAACTGATTACGCCTGGAACCAGGGCGTGGACTGGGCTGTCCTCTGCAACTTCGATGAAATCAGGGTGTTCTATGCCAGTCACTTTGGGCGGGCCGAACGTCATCGTCCTGTGCTGGTGCTACGCCACAGCGAATA
>DAOUIB010000395.1:0-5191 GCA_034428275.1 Anaerolineae bacterium | reverse complement strand
TGATCCTGCTGGCGGTGCCGCTGGAGGCCATCAACCAGGTGTTGACCGGCGCGCTGCGCGGTGCGGGGGATACCCGCTACCCGATGTGGGTGACGATCGTCGGCCACTGGCTGGTCTCCCTGCCGCTGATCGTCCTGTTCACGGGCGTCCTGGGTTGGGAGCTGACGGGAGTCTGGGCGGCGATGTTCCTGCAGATAACCCTGCGGGCGCTGGCGACCGGCGGGCGTTTCTGGCGTCGCTACCACCCCAGGTACGCGTCGTTTTGACCTGTTTTGAATGAAGAGAGGAGATTCTGTATGTCCCATCGCGAGCCCAACTATGCCATGTTCCCGACCGCGGAATATCTGGACCGCGTCGAACGCGCGCGCGAACGCATGGACGCGCATGGCATCGACGCGCTCATCGTCACCGCCAAGGAAAATGGCATCTATTTCTCCGGCATCCGCACCATCGGCTGGAACTCCAAACACCGCCCGCTGGGCATCATCGTCCCGCGCGACAACAGCAAACCCGTCATCAGCGTCGTCGCCGAGAGTCTCTTCGACGTCGCCTACCAGTCCTCCTGGATCGAGGAGGTGCGGCCCTGGGGCGGCTGGCGCATCGCCGACGCCGCGCCGGACCCGCTGACGGCCATTTACGACGCCTGCGAGCAGCTGGGCGTGGCCGACGGCAAGATCGGCCTCGAGCTCGGCTACGGCCAGCGCATCGCCATGTCGCAAGCGGACTTCGAGGACCTCACCGGGCGCTTCACGAAAGCCACCTTCGTCGACGTCGGCCCGCTGATGTGGGAGCTGCGCATGATCAAGTCCGCGCGCGAGGTGGAGAAGCTGAGAAA
The DNA here is from genome assembly GCA_034428275.1 of Anaerolineae bacterium. Classification (GTDB taxonomy): domain Bacteria; phylum Chloroflexota; class Anaerolineae; order Aggregatilineales; family Phototrophicaceae; genus JAGWBD01. Next base: position 4,356 of record DAOUIB010000395.1, on the reverse strand, counting down.
AGCCGCCGACGCGACGACCCGCGCCTACGAAAAGGCCTTCGCCGAGCTGCGCCCCGGCATGACCGAGCGCGAGCTGGGTAGTCTGCTGCTCTCCGAGATGGTGCTGCAGACCGGCGAGATGCCGGGCTTCATTATGGTGCGTTCCGGCATCGAGAAATACGGCATGGTCAACGTCGAGCCCTTCGAGCGCGCCATTCAGCCCGGCGAACTGATCGTCGTCGACGCCGGCGCCAACTATCACTACTACTGGTCGGACTACATGCGCATGGCCTCCATGGGCGAGCCCAGCGCCGAGCAGCGCCGCTTCTTCGATGCCAACCTGGCCTCGCAAAAGGCCGGCGTGGCCGCCGTCAGGGCCGGCAACACCATGAACGACGTCTTCTCCGCCTGTTACGACGTGCTGATGGAACATGGCATGAAGGAGCACGTCCCCGGCCTGGAGCGCGTCGGCCACGGCCTCGGCCTCGACGTTCACGAGCCGCCCTCGATCGCCAGGGGCAGCGACGCGGTCATCGAGCCGGGCATGGTGCTCACGGTGGAGCCGATCTACTGGGACCGGCCGGACCACGTCATCGGCAACTTCGCCATCGAGGACATCCTGCTGGTCAACGACGACGGCTGCGAAATCCTCAGCGCCTTCCCCAAAGACCTCTATATCGTGGACTGCTGATGAACGACTACGCAGAGTTCGCAGACCGCGCCCGCCGCGCCCAGGCCGCCATGGCCGCGGCGGATTGTGACTGGCTTTTCGTCTCCCACTCGACCGATCTGCTCTACCTGATCGGCTTTACCAAGCGGCCCAGCGAACGCCTGGCCCTCCTGCTTCTGCCGCGCGAGGGGCGCGCCACCATGGTCGTCCCCGGCTTCGAGGTGCAGGTCTTCCAGCCCTACGCCAGTTTCTTCGACGTCATCGGCTGGGAAGAGACCGAAGACCCGGTGGCGAAGGTCGCCGGGGTCGTCGGCGCCGGCGCCGGGCAGACCATCGCCATCGCCGACCAACTGCACACGGTCTTCACCCTGAGGCTGCAGGCCGCCCTGGCCGGCGCGCGCTACATCGAAGGCAACCGCATCCTGGCCAGCATCCGCATGATCAAGACCGCCGCCGAAATCGATCACCTGCGGGGCGCCGCCGCCAGGACCGAAGACGCCCTCGCTTCCCTCTTCGCCGAACCCGTCACTGGCAAGACGGAGCGCGAAGTGCTGCGCTTCCTGCACAATGGCCTGACGGAACGCGGCCTCGAACTCAGCGGCGGGGGCATCGTCGGCGCGGGGCCGCACAGCGCCTCGCCGCACCACAAGACGGGCGAGAAACGCCTGGCCGACGGCGACGCCCTCGTCATCGACTTCGGCGGCGGCTGGAACGGCTACCGCTCGGATCTGACGCGCAGCTTCCACGTCGGCGAGCCGCCCGAAGAGTTCCGCCGCATCTACCGCATCACGCAGGAGGCGCAGCAACTGGCCTTCGAAGCCACCCGACCCGGGATAAGCACGGAGCAGATCGACTCGGTCGCGCGCGATTACATCGCGGCGCAGGGTTACGGGCCCGCCTTCATACACCGCACGGGGCACGGCGTCGGCATGGACGGCCACGAATACCCCTACCTGATTCAGGGGGATACCACCGTCGTCGAAGAGGGGATGGTCTTCAGCATCGAGCCCGGCATCTACCTGGCGGGCAAGTATGGCGTGCGCATCGAGGACGTGGTCGCCGTGACGGCGGACGGCGCCGAACGGCTGAACCACTATCCGCGCGACCTGCAGATTGTGGAGTGAAGCGGGCGGCAGGCGCCGCGCCTAGACCAGGCGCGGCATCACCTCGTCGGCGAAGCGGCGGATGGCTTCTTCGGAGTCGCGGATGTCCGGCGCGTTGACGAGGATGCCGATTTCGTTGATCCCCTGCCCGATCGCCCGCTGCAGCTGGTCGGCGACCTCGTCCGCGCTGCCGATGGCCATCAGGCGCCTGACCAGATCGTCGGAGACCAGTGACGCGGCGCCTTCGCTGCCCCCTTCGCCGTAGACCGCCTTCAACTCGTCGCGAAAGCGATCACTCAGGCGCAGGGCCTCAAAAACGCCCGGCGGCGCCCCGGCCAGCACGTGGGCGGCCATGGGGCGCGAATGATCGAGCCAGCGCGCGGCGTCCTCCGTGATGTGGCAGGTGATCCAGATCATGCGGCCGATGTCGTCGAGGCTGCGGCCGCTCCTCTCCGCCCCTGCCGCCACCTGCCCCAGCGACCAGGCCAGCGCCTCTTCATCCAGCAAGGCGCCGATGACCGCGCAATCGGCCAGTTCGCCGGCCACCTGCAGCACCAGCGGGCCGCGCGCCGCCAGGTAAAGCGGCACGTCCGGGTGCGGCGCCATCTCCAGTTCGACGCCATCGGCGACGAAGCAGTCACCGCGATGATTCAGGTATTCACCGCGCAGCAGACGACGGCACAGCACCAGGGCCTCGCGGCAGTGGGCGGCCGCCCGTTCCTGTTCGCCCCCGAGGGGCAGGATCAGTTCGCGGCGGTTGCCCGCGCCATAGCCGAGGGCCACCCGACCCGGACTGTGGTCATCCAGCGTGGCGGCGGCGCGGGCGACCTGCACCGGATGGCGCGTGAAGGGGTTGGCCACGCCAATCACCAGTTCGATGCGCTCGGTCTGGCTGGCGACGACGGCCAGGGTGACGAAGGGGTCGGGGAAGAAGGTCTGGTCGGGGATCCAGGCCGCGTCGTAGCCGAGGCGCTCCCCCAGTTGCACGAGCCGCGTGAAGTTGGTGATCGGCGCTTTCGGCTTGGCGCCAAAGATGAATTTCATGCCTGTTCCGTCCCCCGCAGTCTTGGGTCCAGCGCGTCGCGCAGGCCGTCGCCGAGCAGGTTGATGCACATCACGGTGATGAATATCGCCAGGCCCGGGAAAACGGTCATCCACCATTGGCCCGAGCGGATGTAATTGCGGCCCAGGCTGAGCATCGCGCCCCATTCCGGATGCGGGATTTGCGCCCCCAGCCCCAGAAAGCTCAGGCCGGCGGCGATTTGAATCGCGCTGGCGACGCGCAGGGTGCCCACCACAATCACGGAGGAGACCACGTTCGGCAGAATGTGTTGCCACATGATGTGCCAGTGCGAGGCGCCCATCGCGCGCGAACTTTCGACGTAGATCTTGTTCTTCTCCACCAGGGTATCGCCGCGCACCAGGCGCGCGAAGGCCGGCATGCTGGCGATGCTCACCGCCAGCATCGCGTTCTGCAGCCCCGCTCCCAGGATCGTCACCACCACGATGGCCATCAGAATCGCCGGCAGCGTCAGCATGATGTCGAGAAAGCGGCTGATGACGTCATCCATGCCGCCGCCGAAATAGCCGGCCATCAGGCCCAGCACCAGACCGATGCTGATCGCCGCGCTGATGGAGACCACGCCGACGCTGATCGTCGTGCGCCCGCCATGCAACACGCGCGAGAACACGTCGCGCCGCAGATCGTCCGTGCCCATCCAGTGTTGCGCGTTGGGCGGCACGAGCAAGTCTGCGCCGTCCTTGCTCTGCTCCAGGGGGTCAAAGGGGGAAATGGAATCCGCCAGCATCGTCAGCGCGATGATGATCAGCAGGATGACGCCGCCCAGCAGGGCCGCCTTGTCCTGGCGCAACTGGCGACGGACGAAATACCACTGGTTCTGCGATTGCCCGGCGCCCGCGCCGTTTTCCGGCAGGGTCTCGATGGCCGCTGGTCCCCCGGCCGGGCTGCGCTCAGGCATAGCGGATGCGCGGGTCCACGGCGGTGTACAGCATGTCCACGCCGAAGTTAATGAGCACGAAAATCGTGGCCGAAAAGAGCGTCACGCCCTGCACCAGCGGGAAATCGCGATTGATGATCGCCGTGACCACCTCGCGCCCCAGGCCAGGGAAGACGAACACCGTCTCCACGATCACCGCGCCGCCCAGCAGATAACCAAACTGCAGGCCGAGAATCGTCAGCACGGGGATGAAGGCGTTGCGCAGCACGTGGGCCGTCAGCACCCACACTTCGCGCACGCCCTTGGCGCGCGCCGTGCGCACGTAGTCCTCCCCCAGCACGTTCAGCATGCTGGAGCGGGTCAGCCGCGCGATGATGGCCACCGTGGGCGCCGCCAGGGTGATGGTGGGCAGAATCAGCGTGATGAAGCCGCGATCGCCGACGAAGGGCCGAATCCAGCGCAACTCCACGCCGAAGACGTACATCAGCATCAGACCCAGCCAGAAGGGGGGGATCGAAACGCCCACCAGCGCGCCCAGCATCGTCAGGTAATCGTGAATCGTCTCGCGACGAATCGAGGCGATGATGCCGGCCAGAATCCCCACCGGCAGCGCCAGCAGCATCGCGGCCATCGTCAACTTGAGAGT
>DAOUIB010000394.1:0-5691 GCA_034428275.1 Anaerolineae bacterium | reverse complement strand
TCCACACCATCTGTGGTGACGATGTTCGACTCAAGCGTCACCACCGGCGACTCCGGCACGGGCAAGGGCGTCTTTGGCTGTGGCGTGGCGGTAGGTTCCTGGGCCAGTGCGTGTCCCGTTGCTGCCAGCAACAACGCAAGGATCAAACACAAGACGAAATTGCGCATATCAGTGTTCATGGGTGACCTTCCCAACCTTAATGTGGCTGTCCGTGCGGCCATAAGCATACGTTAACTCGCCAAACTCCGCCAGCGCACCACCAATATAACATTCGCGTTTCTGACAGCGATTGGCCGACAACGCAAGGCAGTTCTTGAATGGCGGGAAATGGACGTGTCAGTATGTGCTCACAATATAGCGTTTCCCGACTGCGCCGCAAACTGTCGCCTTGTGAAAAATGTCCCGATTTCCGTCGTACCGCCTCATCCAGGAATCGCGTCAGGGCCCCGCCGGCGTGGTTTGCAAGGCCTGGAAAACTGTGTTACAGTCCTGCGCAGGTAGCGAAATCGTTTTCGGAAGCGCCTTGTGCCTACTTCGCTTACGGACATAGCGCGGCGGCTGGGTCTCTCCCCTTCCACCGTCTCCAAGGCCCTCAACGGCTATCGCGACGTCTCCAGCGACACCCGCGAAATGGTGCTGCGCGCCGCCCTTGAACTCGATTACCAGCCCAGCAGCGCCGCGCGCGACCTGCGTCGCGGCCGCACGGACCGCATCGGCCTCTTCCTCAACACCGCCATCGAGTACGTCGTCGATTACCTTTCCGGCATCATCCCCGGCGCCGTTCGCTGCTCGCAGGAATGCGGCAAACGACTGCTCATCTACACGCTGACCGACAACGACCCCGGCCAGTTGCTGCAGGTCTGCCGCGCCGGTGAAATTGATGGCGTCATCCTCTTCTCCACCCACTACGACAGCCACACCATCGAGGCCCTGCTGGAAGACAATTTCCCCTTCGTCGTCATGGGCCGTTACATCCCGGATGAACGCGTCTCCTGCGTCGTGCCCGACTACTACGACGGCACGCGACAAATCATGGACCATTTGCTGGGCGCCGGGCATCGACGCATCGCCTTCATGACGCGCCCCGAACTGACCAGCGCCAACGAGGCGCGCCTGCAGGGCTATCTCGACGCGCTGGCCGCGGCAGAAATCGCGTGGGACGATCAACTCATCGTCGAAACGCGCCTCGAGCCCGACAGCGGCGTCGCGCCCACCCGTCAGCTGCTGGCCCTGACGCCGCATCCCACGGCCATCGTCGCCGCGCACGATCTGGTCGCGGTAGACGTCATCAACACCCTGCAGTCGGCCGGCCTGCGCGTCCCGCAGGACGTGGCCGTCACCGGATTCGACGGCCTGCGCGCCGGTTTCCGCACCCTGCCCCACATCAGCACCGTGCAACAACCACTGGAGCGCATCGGCGAACGCGTCGTCGAACTGGTCAACCGTCGTTTGATCGACCCCGCCGCCCCGCCAGTGCAGGAGACCCTGCCCGTGCAACTGGTGCTGCGCGGTTCCGCCTGAATGCGCCCGAGGAAGGAGACTCCATGAGCAAAGGTGAAGAGCTGAGGGACCAGGCGGAGACGAGCATCACCCTGCAGGACAAGGTGGATATCCGCTACCAGCGCGACGCCAACGGTCGCCCGCGCCAGGGCATGCAGGGCTTCAACCCCCGATTCGAGGATTTCGTGGACTACATCATCGGCATCACCCACGAAATCTGGGAAGAGAAGTCGGTTGGCAAGCTTTACGACTACTACGCCAATACCATTCGCATGCATACCTCGGACGGCACCAGCTATGGCCGGGAGGCGGTCTTCGCCTCCACCCTCGGCACCCTCGCCGCCTACCCCGACCGCCGTCTCTATGGCGACGAGGTCATCTGGGACGGCGACGACGAACAGGGCTACTACTCCTCGCACCGCCTCGTACACAGCGGCACCAACCGCGGCTGGTCGCTCTACGGCCCGCCGACCAACAAGCGCGTGCGCTACTACGCCATCGCCGATTGCCTCTGCCGCCGCAACATGGTGGTCGAGGAATGGCTGGTGCGCGACGAATTGACCCTGGTGCATCAGCTGGGCCTGGACCCGGTGAAGACGGCGCGCGCCATGGCCCGCGCCGAAGCCCCGCAACAGCACGCCGCCGATATCGAACGCGGCACCGGCCAGCTGCCGCCGCCCGCCCTGCCGGAGCCGCAAGGCCCCTTCGACGCCGCCGGCTTCGCCCGCCGCGCCCTGCACGAGATCTGGAACTGGCGACTGCTTGACAAGGTGCGCGAGTACCATGCGGAGACCCTGCGCGCCGAAGGGCCTTCGCTGCGGCGCATCAACGGCCGCAACGATTATCAGGGCTTCGCCCTGGCGCTGCTGGCCCCCTTCCCGGACCTGGCCTTCACCATCGAGCGCAGCACCTGCTGCGGCGATGGCGAGAAGGGCTGGCGCGTGGCCCTGCGCTGGCGCATGCAGGGCACGCACAGCGGCTTCGGCAACTATGGCGAGCCCGGCGGTCAACGCATCAACATTCTCGGCATCTCGCACATGCTCATTCAGGAGGGGCGCATTCAGCAGGAATGGATGCTCTTCGACGAATTTGCGCTGCTCAAACAGATTCACCGCCCGCAGGAATCAGGGAGTTAGCGGAGTGACAGGCTCCGTTTTGACCCAATTGTTCGGATAGCAACAGGAGAAGACATGTACCGTCAGAAGTTTTTCGTCCTTGCACTGCTGGCCCTGTGTATGGGCCTCGTCGCGATGCCTGGCGCTTTCGCGCAGGAAGCCGGCGCCTGCAACCTTGAGGCGCCCATGGAAGCCGTCGAGCTCAACGCCCTCGGCTGGAGCTTCCCCATTCTCGATTTCTACTACAGCGAAATCGAGGCCTGCGACGCGGTCGAAAATATCGACATCAACGTCAACCAGTTGTCCGGTGAGGACGTCCAGGAGCAGGTGAACCTGGCCCTCTCCGCCGGCGGCGATTCGCCCTACGACATCCTCAGCGGCGCCAATGGCCAGGTGGCCGACTGGGGCGGCAAGGGCTGGCTGATGCCGCTCAACGACCTCATTGACAAGTATCGCGACGAGTACGACCTCGACGACATCCCGGCCGCGAACTGGGAGGTCGGCGCGATCGACGGCAACATCTACGGCATACCCGTCATCGCCAACACCCTGCATCTCTTCTATCGCAGCGACGTGCTGGGCGACATGGGCATGGAAGCGCCGGAGACCTACGCCGACGTCATCGCGCTCTGCGATGCCATTGGCCTTGACAACATGGACTGGGACGCGCCCTTCGGCATGGACCTTTCCCGCCCCCGCGGCTGGGAGCTGGAATTCTTCATGGTGCTGGGTGGCCTGGGCGGCAGCTATATCGGTGAAGGCAGCATGCCGGCCTTCAACGGCCCGGAAGGCGTGCAGGCCGTCGAGATCATGCTCGACTTCTACAACAGCTGCCTCGGTGAGGCGGCCTCCTCCATGAGCAACAACAACATGGAGACCGGCATGCACCAGGGTACCCTGCCCATCGTCAAGCTCTGGGCCAGCCGCGCCGCCGGCATGAGCAACCCGGACAACACCGACCTTAGCGACGTTATCGATTTCGCGCCCGCGCCGCGCGTCGTGGAGGGCGGCCCGCGCGCCGGCTCCGCCTGGCTGGATTTCTTCTTCATTCCGGCCAACACGACCAACGACCCGGACCTCATCTTCCGCATCATCATGGAAGGTGTTGACGCCGCCTCGCAGCAACAGGCAGCCACCCTGGGCATTCCCACGCGCAGTTCGGCAGCCGATTTCGGCGGCAAGTACCTGCCGGCCGCCAGCGGCACCCTGGCCGAGAGCGTCGGGAACTATTCCAAGAATCCGGCCAACGACATCGCCGTGGCCAAGCTGAGCGAATTCCTGCCCCTCACCGCCACCGGTGAGCTGAGCCCGCAGGAAGCGCTTGACGCCGCCGCCGAGGCCTACACCGAGGAAGCGACCGCCCAGGGCTTCATCGAGGGCTAGACGCTTCATCGACCGGACGGGGTGGCGGGCCTCCGCCGCCCCGTCCTCACCCGCCCGACCAGAGGAAACAGATCATGGATCGCCGGATATTCCTGGGCTTCGCCGGCCCGAGCATCATCGTCATGATCCTGCTGATGGTCATGCCGCTTGTCATGGCCATCTGGCTGGGCATGCACTTCATGACCTTCGACAACGTGCTGGAGCCGCAATGGGTCGGCCTGCGCAACTTCGCCGCCACCCTCGCCGACGAGCGCTTCTGGCAGGCTTTCAACTTCACCGCGCTCTACATCGCGGTCGTCGTGCCGTCATGGATCGTCATCGGATTCATCGTGGCCCTCCTGCTGGACCAGGTGACGGGTCTTGCGCGCGGCGTCTACCTCTCCATTTTTTTGTTGCCCTTTATCATCGTGCCCATCGTCGGCACGATTATGTTTCGTCAACTCTTTGAACCCTCCGGCCTGCTGCGCTGGGTCTACCAGGAACTGCTCAACGAGCGCTTCCGTTACACCGAGCAAACGGTGAAGGCGCTCATCCTCTTCCACGGCATCTGGTACGTCACGCCCTTCACCCTCGTCGTCTACTTCGCCGGCCTGCAGACCCTGCCCCCGGACCTGATGGAAGCCTCCGGCATCGACGGCGCCAGTCGCCTGCAGAAGATTCGTCACATCGTCATCCCCCACGTGCACTCGCTGACGCTCTTCATCCTGCTCTTCAGCATCATGGATTCCTACCGCGTCTTCGACAGCGTCTTCGTCCTCACCGGGCTCAATCCCCTCTACAAGGCCAACACCATCATGACCTATACCTATCAGACGGCGACCCAGTTTGAACGCCTCGGCAAGGCCAACGCCATGGCCCTGCTCACCGTCATCGGCATCATGGTCGTGCTCATCCCCAATCTCTACCTCTCCTGGAAAGAACAGATCGCGGAGCGTTAGACAATGGACCCCGTAACCAGCCGTCCCGGACGCGTACTGATTCATGTGTTTCTGGTCGTTTTCGCCATCTACAGCGTGGTGCCCTTCATGTGGACGGCCCTGCAGTCCATCAAAAAGCTCAGGGACGCCAGTTCGCGCACGCCCAAATTCCTGTTCACGCCCACGCTTGAGAATTATGAGGACCTCTGGTTGCGTTCCACGCCGGAGAACCCCGAAGCGCTGGCTTTTTTCCTGCTGCTGGCCCTGTTCCTGCTGGTCTGCCTGCTGATCTTCGCGCAGCACGTCCCCCTGCGCCGGAACCTGGTCTATGGGGCCGCCATTCTCGGCCTGGTCGCGCTGCTGTGGCTGATTCCGCAGCTGCTGGATACGGCCAGCTTCTACGACTACTTCATCAACACCCTCATCGTCACCGCCGGCACCATCCTGGTGTCGATCAGCATCGGCTGCCTGGCGGGCTACGCCCTCGCCCGTTACGCCGGCCTGCTGGGCGTGGTCGTGCTGATCGCGGCGCTGGCCTTCCGCGCCCTGCCGCGCCTCGCCTACGTCCTCCCCTACTACTGGATCGGCAGCGCGCTCAACCTCATCGACTCGCACATCCTCGTCATCATCACCCTCGTCGCCGTCAACCAACCTTTCACCATCTGGATGTTGCGCAGCTTCTTTATGGAGATCCCGAAAGACCTTGAGGAATCGGCCATGGTGGATGGCGCCGGGCGTCTCGTCGCCTTTGTGCGCGTCATCATCCCGGTCATGTG
>DAOUIB010000393.1:0-5214 GCA_034428275.1 Anaerolineae bacterium | reverse complement strand
CGGTCTCGTCAATGGCGGCCAGCATGTGCTCGAGCCAGCGGTTGCGTGCGGCCTCGTCAATCGGAAAGGGACTGTGGCGCAATCGAAGTCGGGGATGTCCCCGGTGCACGTTGTAACGGGCCGGCCCGCCGAAGAATTGTGTCAAAAACAGGTATTGCCTGTGTTTGCCAGGCTCCAGATTGGCGGGAAACATGGGGCGCAGCAGTGGGTCCCGCTCAATACGTTCATAAAAGACGTCCACAAGTCGCTGAAAGGTCTCATCGCCGCCGACCAGTTTGTATAGCGTGAATTCGTCGTTCACGGTCACCTCCGCCTGCAGGCTACAACAGGCTGGCCGCAAGTGCGACTGGTAAATGAAGACCTTGCCAGTACAATGCCTTGACCCTGCGTATGTATCCCCGGAGTGTCCGGAATGGTCCCCAGGCTTCGACTGTCCGCCCACGTGGCCCTGCTGTTCGCAATTTTGCTCTCTGGTCCGGCGTTGCTGGCGCAGGACAGCGTCACGCGGGTCACGGGCTCGGCGATCGTCGAGCCCCTTTTGCAGGCCATGATAGCGGCAGCAGATATCGAAGGCGATCTGGTCAGTGAGACCACGGGGTCCCGCACAGGGCTGACCATGTTGTGCGAAGGGGCCTCTGCGCTCAGCACTTCCACGCAGGCCATCGACCAGGACCTGCTTCAGCTGTGCAACGAAAATGACGTCTCGCTGGTGGAATTCACCCTTGGCCACAACATTCTGGCCCTGATCGCTCATCCCGAAGTCGCGGAACTGGCCCCCTGCCTTGATGAAGGGCAATTGCGGGAGATCTTTGCGCCCAGTGCCTCCGGGGCAGCGACGTCCTGGAGACAGTTGCTGGATGGCGCGCCGGAAGAACTGGAACTTTCGGTCCATGTCCCTCCCGAATTGACGGCAAGCTACAGTCTGCTGGATGCCATTGTCAGCGGCGACGGGCTGCGCAATGACGCTCTGGTCGCGACGGATGCCGTGACTGAGGTCAATGCAACTCCAGGGTCCATCGGCGTTTCCCTGCTGGAAAAGGTCGGGGACGCCACGGTCCTTTCTCTCAATACAGCGGACAGCGAGGGATGCCGCGCGCCCTCCGCCGAATCCGTTGAGGACGGCCTCTACCCGGCAGCCAGCCAGTTGCTGCTCTATGCCAATGTCGCCCGCCTTGCGGATGCCGGTGTCGGTGAACTTCTGGCGCTGGTGGCGGGCGACGATTCAGCAACGATTGTTCGTTCGGCCGGGTTCACCCCACCAACGGAAGCGGTTGTCAGGAATAACCGCGAACGTTTAAGCGCGGCGCAAGCGGGCGATGCGGCCCCACTGCTTGCTGGCGATTTCGTCTTGCCGGATACCATTGCCGGCGCGCTGCGAATTGGTGGCAGTGGCAGCACATTCAGTTTCGTGAATTCCACACTGGAAGCGTTTCAGGCCCAAAATCAGGGGCTTTCGACGACCGTTCTTCACCTGGGCGCTGCAGCCGGTCTGCGCGATCTCTGTGCGGGCGCGCTGGACCTGGTGTTCGTTGACCGCCTCCCTCTGGAAGAGGAACTGGCCGCCTGCAGCGAAAGCAACATCGACGCCATGACCTTGTCGCTGGGCAGCACTGCCCTGGTGTTGCTGGCCAATGCCAGTGGCGTGGCGCCTGCCTGTATGGACGCCGCAGAACTGGGGACCGCCTGGCGGGCTGAGTCATCGGGCTCGATTCTGAACTGGCAGGACCTGAACGGTGAATATGCGGACGAAGCGCTGATTCTCTTCGCGCCGCGTCCCGGCAGCCCGGCGATGGACCAGCTGCTGGCTGTCGCCGAAGCCGGGCTCCTGGGTCGAACGGACATTGAATTCGACGACGACCCCCTTTACAGGGCAGCGGCCACCGCCAATGTTCCCGGCGCCCTGACCTTCATGACATGGCTGGAATACGAAGGGGTGCTGGAAAGTGGCCAGGAAGGCATCCGGCTGCTGCCCCTGGACGTCGGCGACGGCTGTGTGGCTCCTGGGCCCGAGAGCATTCGTGACGGAAGCTGGCCGCTTTCCCGGACCACATGGCTTGCCGCCAACCGTAGCCGGCTGACCCTGCCGCAACTGCAGGCATTTCTCTGGTATCTGGCCAGTGAAGAAAACCTGGGTGAATGGCAGGCCGCAGGTTATGTGGACGTAAGGCCGGCTACGCTGAATTCACTGCAGGGGACCCTGACCCTGGCCTTCGATGAGGCGACCCTGGCGGCCCTGGAGCGTATGAACGAGGGCGATGAAGAAGACGACACAGCGCAGGCAGACGAGAGCGGCTAGCTGAACCAGGCCTCGGGCAGCACGTCCTGCTCCGCCTTCAACAACTCACCCAGAATGGCATCGGCGTCAGCCATTGACGACACCAGGGGATCGCTGAGCATGGCCCGTCGCAACAATCCATGGTCGCATTTGACCACGGCCTCGGCCGTCAGTTCGTGCGTGTCCAGCACAACTTCCTGCATGCCGCGAACACCGCGTGGCATCTCGCCAACGGGGCGCGGCACCGGTCCACTCATATCCACGTCGCAAAGCAACTCAAGGAAGGCATCGTCGTTCATGTTACTCACGGCGCCCCGGTTGGGGGTGTTGACGTAGTATGGCTTGCCCAGGTCGCCGACCATGTTTTCGATGATGTCGGTGGCGTGGTCCGGACCAAACATGGTCATGAACTCGCTTGTGGGTATGGCGCCGCTGACGAAACCGTCGACCTGCTGCCACATGGCGGCGTGCAATTCATAGCGGTCCTCGGTTTCCCAGATGGCAAGCGGCGGGATCTCGTCAGGCAATTCGCCTCGTCCCTGCCAATAGCGAACATATTCCTTGGTGTGGCTGACGCAGACCGGCACGATGCCGAATGCGTCGTGCAGGGCGCAGGCGATGGCATGGTTGTGCCGACGCTTGGCGCCAGCCTCATTGTTTTCCCGCCGGGACAGCTCTCCCAGGGCAGCCGCGATCTCGGGCATGACATTCCTGCCCTCGTACTCGGCCTTTAGCATCCAGGTGAAGTGGTTGACGCCGGCGATGCGCAAATCGAAGGCCTCGTCCTGCGCCTCGCCCAGCGTTTCGTCTTCAGCGACGATCCCGGCATGGCGCGCATGGCGGTTTTTGATATGCGGCATGTGCAGACTGTCGCAGAGCGCGAAGCTGCGCAGTTGCGGCGCGTAGCGTTCCAGGGCCATACCGTTGACGGTGGACGGGTTGATGTAGTTGATGACCCAGGCGTCCGGGCACAGGCGCTTGATGTCGCTCGCGCAGTCCATGATGACCGGCAGCTCACGCATCGCGCGGAAAATGCCGCCCGGGCCGATCGTGTCGCCCGAACACATGCGGATGCCATACTTTTCCGAAATAGTGCAATCTATGCCGCGGAAGTACACGGTCCGCTCCGCGAAACTGAGCACGACAAAATCGGCGCCCGGCAACACGTCCTTCCAGTCGCTTGCTACCTCAAGTTGCAACTGGACGCCGGTTTCGTCGATGACCATTTCCGCGAGGCGGGCCATGCGGTCCAGCCGTCCGGGGTTGTTGTCGACCAGCGCCAGCGTTCCCTGGTTCAAATGTGGCGAATGCACCATTTGCCAAATCGCCTTGCGCCCGAAAAAAAGACTGCCGGCGCCGATGACAACCACCTTGGGGTGCTGGACTCCGCTCATGGCCCTCTCCAGTTGGCATTTTCTGCATGTCCCGCGGATAATCGCCGAATTGCCAGGGAATTGCAACCAGTTGTGGGGTGCGGAGCGGGAATGAGGGTCAGACTGGCCTACGGCAAAAGGGGCCTGCCCCTGGAATTGCCGGACAACCTGGACGTCAGGGTCATAGAGAATCGCTTTGTCCCGGCGCTTGCCAATCCGAAAGCAGCGTTGCGCAGGGCCCTGCGCGCCCCGATTGACTCGCGGCCCCTGCGTGAACTGGTCAGGCGGGACAGTAGCGTGGCAATTGTCTTCAGCGACATCACGCGGCCCACGCCCAACCATCTGATCCTCCCGGCGATTCTGGAAGAGTTGGCGCACCTGCCCGATGACAACATCCTGTTGTGTAACGCCCTCGGAACGCACCGGCCCAATTCCCGCGTGGAATTGCAACAAATGCTTGGCGCGGAAATCGTCGCCCGCTACAGCATCGTCCAGAATGATGCGATCAGCGAGAACACGCAGGTTTGTGTCGGACGCTCCTCATTCGGGCACGAAATCTGGATCAACCGCGACTACCTGCAGGCCGACGTCAAGATTCTAACCGGATTCATTGAGCCCCATTTCTTCGCCGGTTTCTCCGGCGGAGGCAAGGCGGTCATGCCAGGCATGGCGGGCCAGCGCACGGTCTTTGGCAACCACGACGCCGGCATGATTGCGGATGAACGCGCGACCTGGGGGATCACGCATGGCAACCCGATCTGGGAATAGGCGCGCGAGGCCGCCTTGCTCACAGGGCCGGACCTTCTGCTCAACGTCACCCTGAACAGCGACAAGGACATTACCGGCGTGTTCGCCGGCGAACTGGCCAGCGCGCACGACGCCGGCATCGACTTTGTGCGCGACTCCTCCATGGTGGCCGTGGAGCAACCCTGCGACATCGTCATCACCACAAACTCGGGCTGGCCGCTTGACATGAACCTCTATCAGGCCGTCAAGGGAATGAGCGCAGCCGAGCAAATCGTCAGGCCAGGCGGCAGCATCATCGTCGCCGCCGAGTGCGCCGAAGGCATTCCCGAACATGGACTGTACGGCCAGTTGTTGAACGAGGCAGCAAACGTGACTGAACTGGCGAACAATGTTTTGAGGGCGCGGGAGACCCGACAGGACCAGTGGCAGGCCCAGATTCAGGCCCGCATACAGTCGCAGGCAGACGTATACGTCTATGCTGACGGCCTCAGTGACGGTCAGATCGAAAACGCCCTGTTGCTGCCCTGCCGGGACATCCCCTCCCTGCTGGACCACTTGCTGCGGCGATATGGTCCTGACGCCCGCATCGCCATTTTGCCCGAAGGTCCGCAGACCATTCCCTGGTTGAAGACCAGCGTCGTTTCGGAGCCGGTAAACGCATGAACAGACCCAACGTCGTCTTTGTATTCGCCGACCAATGGCGCGCCCAGGATACGGGCTACGCCGGGAATGACCAGGTCGCCACGCCGCATCTGGACCGGCTCGCGCGGGAAAGCGTCAATTTCACCCACGCGGTGTCGGGCTGGCCGGTTTGTTCCC
>DAOUIB010000392.1:0-2474 GCA_034428275.1 Anaerolineae bacterium | reverse complement strand
GAGGCCGGTCAGGTGTCGCTGTCCATCGGTTTTCTGGCGGCGTTGCTGTCGCTGGCGATCGGGGTCACGATCGGTCTCATCTCCGGCTTCATCGGGGGTCGCCTGGATGACGCTGTCATCTGGTTCATCACGACGCTGAATTCTGTGCCGCTTTTCTTCATCATCCTGATCATTGCCGCGTTTCTCGCGCCAAACGCCACAACCCTGATTCTCGCCCTGGGCTTCTTCGGCTGGACCGGTACGGCGCGTCTGGTACGCGGTGAGACCTTCGCCCTGCGCGAACGTGAATTCGTCATCAGCGCGCGGGCCATAGGCTCTTCGCGCCTGCGTATCATGTTCAGCCACATTCTGCCCAACCAGATGTCCATCATTCTGATCAACCTGGCTATCGACATCGGCATCATCATCCTGGTGGAGGCCGCCCTGAGTTTCCTCGGCGTGGGCGTTCAGCCGCCCCAGGCCACGTGGGGCAACATGCTGACCTTTTCGCGCAGTTTCTTTTCACACGGGCCGCATCTTGTCTTCTGGCCCGGCTTCCTGATTTTCATCACGGTGCTCTGTCTCTACGTGCTCGGCGATGGCCTGCGCGACGCCTTCGACCCGACCA
The DNA here is from genome assembly GCA_034428275.1 of Anaerolineae bacterium. Lineage (GTDB taxonomy): Bacteria > Chloroflexota > Anaerolineae > Aggregatilineales > Phototrophicaceae > JAGWBD01. Next base: position 1,867 of record DAOUIB010000392.1, on the reverse strand, counting down.
CCATCGACTGATTGTCCGGCTGTTTCCTACAGCTTCCTTTGCACATTGGGTTGCATGCAGGGCTCGTAGTCCTCGCCAACGATGAGTTCATAGTCCACTTCGCGCCCGGGGTCGGGCCGCACGTGGATGCGCTCGCCTTCAATTCCAAAGAGCTCGGCAATTCGTCGATTCAGGCTGCCCTTGGTCGCCCCGCTGTAGTCGATCAGACTGGAGTGTGGATGAATCCCTTCCGCGGAGAGGCCTTCCGGCCTGGCGTTCAGCCCCTCACGCACAAGCTGGCTGGATGCGATTTGGTCGCTTGCGGGGCGGGAGCTGCCGTTCAACACGCGAATGGACGGTCCCTCAAGGCGCAGCCGGTTGTCCGTCGGGGGGAAGTAAAGCTCCTTCAAAACTGGGACAAGCCCCTGATAAACGGGCAGCAGCACCTCGGCGCCCGACGGGGACTTCCAGGGAATCGTGTGCCGATTCAATTGCAGTGAGCGATAGTGTACGTCGTCCGGGCCAAGGCCGGGGACCAGCGGCAACAGACTGGCCAGCACGTCCAGGCCGAGGTCCGTATGCACGATCGTCTGCGCCAGACGCCACAACTCAATCAGTTCGCCCGGGTTTCCGGGTGCAGCGCTGTCCCGCAGCCGGCTCCATACTCCGCGCAGAATCTGCTGCTGACGCCGGCTGCGTTCGAGGTCGGTGGCTCCGCGTCGCGAACGCGCGTACCACAGGGTCTCCAGCCCGTCGAATTCGTACACGCCCGCGTCCAGCAGCCAGTACTCGCCCTCGACCTTGCGCGCCTCGTCAGGGACGCGGGTGTCGTCGTGCTCCTTGTCCTTGATGGCGCATTCCACGACGATGTCAACCCCGTTTACAAAGTCGACGATTTGCCGCAGGCCGCTGTAATCGACCAGCACGTGATAATGCGCGTTGATGCCGAAATTGTAGAGGATCGTTTGCCGCAAAAGATCGAAACCGCCGAGCCTCCAGCCCCCCAGTTCGCCGTGCCCGTAGACCCGGTTGATCCGGCCCATCCGCCACGCCGGTACCCAGACCAGCAAATCCCGCGGAAGGCTCAACATGGAAGCGGTGCCGGTATCGCGATTGAGAGACAGGACGATGATGGTATCCGTGCGCTGGTTGGCCTCGCCCAGTTCCGAGTCGCTGCCCAGCAGCAGAATGTTCACCAGGTCCTGGCCCTGACGGTCGATCGGCTCGACGCGCGCCGGGACGGCCGTGACGTCAACATGGTCCGGCGCGGGGTCTCCGACGTAGCGTAAGGTGGGCAGGGGCGGCGCCGGAGGAGGCGGTGTTGGTCCGCCCGTATCCTGCAGGAGTGGAATCCTCGCCGCCAGCAAGTGATTTGAGGAAGAAACGGCCTGGCGAGTTTGGGCGATTTCCGTCGCGATTGTGGCGAAACGTTCGGCCTGGCCCTCAAACCAGGCGCGTTCGTTCATCCAGCGACGAACTTCGACAATGATGAAATAAAGGGTGACAACAAGGTAAGCCAGCAGCAGCAGGGTCAGTGCCCACCTGAACAGCTTGCCGATGCCGAAGCGCCGGGGACCTTTGGGAGCGTGGCGGGCCTGCATCCATACAGTATAGCGGTCGTCCGGCCGCGAGTCAGTGATGTTGCCGTGGCTTCGCCCCGACGTTGACGCGCAGACAATGCATCGCTAGACTCGCCGCCCGCCACCTTGACAGGGAATTGCATGGCGAGCGCTTCCAGCGTACCGGGCCGGCGCCGTGGCAACCGTCTGCCCCTGCTGCCCGTCATTTCCATTCTGATGCTGCTGGGCGCTATCGCCCTGTTCGTCTTCGAGTTGCTCGATTTCAGCCGTCAACAGGACCGGCTGGGCGCCAGTGTCAGTATCGCCGG
>DAOUIB010000391.1:0-1934 GCA_034428275.1 Anaerolineae bacterium | reverse complement strand
GTCCTGTTGCTGCTGTGTCTCGTTACAGCAGGGACTGTCTTTTCTTCCGCCTGGCGGGGCTGGCTTGAACTTCGGCTGCGGGGCGGGGGCGCCGCTTTCAGCTGCGCATCGCCCCGCCACGTCACGGCCCTCGCGATCATGCCCGTCGTCGTGGCCTGCACCCTGGTGCTGTCGGCGCAAAGCGGAAATCCTGGCGACCCTTTCGATCTGGACGTCGTGCTCATGTCCATGGTGTTGCTGTTGTTCTTCGCCTTTTCGGGTGTGGGCTTCCCCATGCGCAGGACCTGGCAGCAGACCTGCACGCGCCTCAGTCTGTTTGTGCCGGCGCCGCGTGTGCTGCTGCTGGCTGTTGGCGTCGGCATATTGCTGGTGTCTCTGGTGTCGATTCTCTGGCTGCTTTGGGTACTGGTTACCTGGCCCCTGTATGCGGAGAGCGAGGGAAGCCTGGTCAACCCGGACCTGGCGACCGTAGTTCTCTCGGCGGCGATGACGGCGCTGGGTGAAGAGACCATGTTCCGCGGCCTGCTGCAACCGGTATTCGGAGTGGTCCTGACCAGCGTTTGTTTTGCCCTGCTGCACATGCGGCCTGGCGTCGAAATCGCCTTTTTGCCCATTCTTGGCGTGTCACTGACTCTTGGCTGGCTGCGCCGGCGTCATGGCACAGTGGCCGCCATCGTCGCGCACTTTTGTTACAACCTGACCCTGGGTTTGACGTCGAACTGGTATGGCGCCTGAACCTGACCAGACAGGACCTGGAATTCCCATGGAAAATTTGCTGGAACTGGACCGCGACGGACTGACACAGGTGCTGGCCACCTGGGGACAACCCTCCTTTCGGGCCCGCCAGATTCTGACCTGGGTCTATCAGCGCCACGTGACCGACTTCTCTGAAATGACGGACTTGCCACTGTCACTGCGTGAACGCCTCCATGCGGAAATGCGGGTCGGTTCACTCTCGCTGGCGCATCAGAGGCGCAGCCGCGACGGCACGTCGAAACGGGTGTATCGACTGGATGACGGGCAACTCATCGAGACCGTGTTGATGCATTACCGGGACGGACGGCGCAGCGCCTGCATCTCAACCCAGGCCGGTTGTGCCCTCGGTTGCATCTTCTGCGCCACCGGTCAAATGGGATTCGCCCGTCACCTCAGCGCTGCCGAAATCGTGGAACAGGCCCTGCTGCTGGCGCAGGACCTGGCCCGTCGCGGAGATCGTCTCAGCAACGTCGTATTGATGGGCATGGGAGAGCCTTTTCACAACTATGATCAATCGCTGAAGGCCGTGCGATGTTTGATGGACGATCTGGGCATCGGGGCGCGCCACATTACGATCAGCACAGTGGGGCTCGTGCCGCAGATTCGACGTTTTGCGGACGAAGGGTTGCAGGTCCGTCTGGCCGTCAGCCTGCACGCCGCCACCGATGAGGATCGCAGCGACCTTTTGCCGGTCAACCGGCGCTGGCCGCTGCGGGAATTGATGGCGGCCTGTCGCCACTACGTCCGCAAGACAGGGCGACGAATCACGTTTGAATGGGCGTTGATCCGGGGCGAAACAGACACCATGGAACAGGCTCACGCTCTGGGGAGGCTGCTGAAGGGACTGCTCTGCCACGTCAATGCCATCCCGCTCAATCCAACGACGGACTACGCCGGCTCGCCTTCCGGTTCGGAAGAAGTGGAACGTTTCGTTTCCATCCTGGCCGATTATGGCGTCCGCACGACCGTTCGTGTGCGACGCGGCATTGATATCGATGCCGGTTGCGGCCAACTGCGGGCGGCCCTGCAGTCAAATGAGGCGAGCAACGATGCGCTATGACTGCAGCGCCATTCTGAACGTGGGCGAACTGGACCTGGCCTGTTTCAATTAGGGTTAAGTCACAACCCTGTTTTTGGCTTAAATTATCAGTTTTGGCATTAGTTTTTGGTTTATGGGG
>DAOUIB010000390.1:0-6062 GCA_034428275.1 Anaerolineae bacterium | reverse complement strand
GTGCAATCCTGGCTGGTCAGGTGATCTGTGTGATGTATGCTCTCCTCTAGAAGGCTGTGGTAAGTCAGGACAGCACGTCACATCGTAAACAAATAATAACATGGCGGGCCGCAGCAGCGAAAGATGATCGGACTGGCCGTGGATGTCGACCAGTTGCTGGCCGAGCGCCTTGAGCAGGCTGCTGCGCACGGCGACGCCGTTGACGCGCGCGGTGGAGCGGCCGTTGCGGCGGATCACGCGCGTCAGCAGCAGGGAGCTGCCGACCTCGTCATCCAGCTCTTCGGCGCGCAGCAGGGGCTCCATGTTGGCGCGCGTGGCATCGTCCAGGCGGAAGCAGGCCTCGACGCTGGCGCGCTCCGCGTCGGCGCGGACGAAGACGGGGTCCGCCCGCCTGCCCAGCGCCAGACCGAGGGCGTCGACCAGCAGGGACTTGCCGGCGCCGGTTTCGCCGGTGATGACGTTGAAACCCGGCCCGAAGCCCAGGGTCAGGTCCTCGATGACGGCCAGGTCGCGGATTTGCAGTTCCTCAAGCATGCGCGCGGCCCCGCCTAAATGCTGACGCGGTAGCGGCCGTAGACCGTGACCGCCAGGATGGCGCAGAGGAGCAGGGTGCGAAGCCCCAGGCCGCCCAGGGTCAGGGCGAAGAGCAGACTGCCGACGACCACGCCGCCCGCCGCCACGGCGCCCGACCAGCGACCGCGGCGCCGGCCGCTCAGTTGCAACGCCAGCGTGGCGATGGCGCCACCGATCGGTATGGCCAGCAAAATGAGGAAGAATATTGGCAGCAGGCCGGCCAGCAGCTGGGCCAGCCCGGCGCCGACCGCGCTGGTGGCGAAGACCAGCAGGTAATCGCCGCCTGTGCCGCTGAAGAAACGGTCCTCCTGCTCGCGCACGCATTCGCGGCAGCGATAGCCGACCGGCGTTTGCACGGCGCAGGCGGGGCACATGTAGCGGTCGCAGCGGTTGCAGCGCAGGCTGGTCTCACGCTCCGGGTGCCGGGCGCAGAAGGTCGCTTCGCTCATGACCTTCGCCTGGGGGCGAGGCCGCGTCGGGGCAGGGCCGGCGGTGGCGGCGCGTCGATGCGCGGTTCCAGCCGGTCCAGCAGCGAGCGATAGAAGTAGTTGCGATCGCGCATACGCACAAAGCGGCTGACGCGGGCGCTGGCCTGCAAACGCAACCGCTCCTCCGGCTCCAGCGCGCGCAGAATGCGTCCGTCGACGCTCAGCAGCGAGGGGCTGCGGTCGCCGGCGGCCGGGACGACGTCGACGACGGAGCCCTGGGAGAGCACGATGGGGCGGTTCATACTGAGGTGCGGCGCGACCGGGACGACGAGGATGTTGAACAGTTCCGGCGGCAGAATGGGGCCGCCGGCGGCCAGGGCGTAGGCGGTGGCGCCGGTCGCCGTGGCGATCACGAGCGCGTCGGCGGTGTAGGTCGTGGCCCAGTCACCGTCGATGTACATGTCCATGCGCGCCGTCGTCGTGACCCGGTTGCTGCTGACGACCACGTCGTTGAGCGCGTCCTCGCTGGCCAGCACGGCGTCGTCGCGCAGCACCTGGGCGCGGATCATCATGCGCTCCTCGATCCAGAAATCGCCGCCCAGCAGGCGGTCCAGATACTGCGCCTGGTCACCGGGATTGACGATTTCGGTCAGAAAGCCGAGGTTGCCCATGTTCACGCCCAGCACCGGCACGCGCGGTTCGGCGCAGACGCGCGCGGCGTGCAGCATGGCGCCGTCGCCGCCGATGGCGACGACGAGGTCCGAGTCCTTCACCTCCTGGCGGACGTCTTCCTCCGTCCAGACCTCGCGCACCCAGGTCTCGAGGCCGCGTTCGCGCAGCAGGGCGGCGATTTCCCTGGCGACGGGTGCGGACTGCGGGCGGCGCGGGTGCGCCAGAATGCCTGTGCGGCGGAAGGGCATTGAGTCTCCGGTCTTCAGTGCCGGTGATTATAGTGCAGCCTGGGGCGGCTGCGAATCCCGCGCTGGCCCGCCATGCCATGCTGATGCCTGCGATGACTGGTTTTCTCCCTGTTTCCCTCAGCGCGCCGCGGTGCACGCCGTCAGGGGGCGTTTCGCCGCAGGCCGCCCGGGTCTCCGATGGCAGCTATCCCCTGGCGCGCGCGCTCCTGCTCTATTCTGCGCCCGGCATCATCGCCGGTCGGCCGCAGGTCGGCGAATTCCTGAGCTACTACCTCGCGGTGGTTGACGAGGAAATCGAGACGGCCGGCTACTTTCCGGCGGATGCGCAAGTGCTCAATCGCTCGCGCCTCATTCTGAAGGCGGCCATCGGGGACTGAGCCGGGCGGTGCGAGCCGGGCAGGGTTATCCGGCGCTTAAGGGATGCAATGACTTTTCTTAATCCAGGGGCAGCCTGACCTTAAAGCTTCCGTGACAGCATGTGCCGCGGACGAAGGATATCTGTCGAAGGGAGCGCAAAAAGATGATGAGAGTCCGCGGCATCCTGTTTCTGATCGTCGTACTGGCCCTGCCACTCGCGATCGTGCAGGCGGAGGGCCATTCGCTGGCTGCACTGGTCGCCGAAAACGAGGACCTGAGCACACTGCAATCGCTGATTGACGCGGCCGGTATGGGGGAAGTCCTCGCCGGAGAAGGTCCCCTGACCCTTTACGCGCCGGTCAACGAGGCCTTCGCGGCCCTGCCCGACTTCGCCGTGAACTGGCTGCTGGACAATCCGGATCAGCTGGTTGCGCTGATCGGCGAACATTTGAACGGCGACCTGACGGGCGCCGTCGCCGTCGGTGACCCGGAGGAGGCCGACAATGGCAGGTTGCAACGGATTGACGCCCTGTTGCTGCCCGGGATCGAACTGGCCGAGGTGATCCCCGCCTTCGTGGAGGGCGACATCATCGCCGCCGGCAGCTCGACCGTCTTCCCGCTCAGCGACGCCATCGCCACGCGCTTCCGTGACGAAGGCTACGCGGGCAACATCACCGTCGACAGCATTGGCTCGGGCGCCGGCTTCGAGCGCTTTTGCGCCGAGGGCGTGACCGACGTCGCCAATGCCAGCCGCCCGATCAAGGATGCCGAGCTGGAGAACTGCCACGCCATCGGCCGCAGCGTTTTCCCGATCCGCGTGGGCACGGACGCCCTGGCGGTGGTCGTCAACAGGGCCAATGACTTCGCCGACGGCCTGACCCTGGAGGAACTGGCCCGTCTCTTCAGCAGTGCCGACACCTGGCAGGACGTCAACGCCGACTGGCCGGCGGAACCGATCGAGCGCTTCATCCCCGGCACCGACAGCGGCACTTTTGACTACTTTGTGGAGGAGGTCTTCGACAAGGACCAGGCGCCCATTCTGGACGCCGCGCGCACGAGCCTGAGCGAGGACGACAACGTGCTGGTGAAGGGCGTGTCGGGCAACCCCTGGGCCGTGGGCTTCTTCGGCTACGCTTACTACGAGGCCAACAGCGAGATTCTGAACGCGGTCCCGATCGAGGGCGTGGTCCCGGCGGGCAGCAGCGTGGACGACGGCAGCTACCCGCTGGCGCGTCCGCTCTTCATGTACGCGGCGCCGGAGATCATCAGTGAGAAGCCGCAGGTCGGCGACTTTCTGACCTACTACCTGAGCGTCGTCAATGAAGAGGTTGAGGCGGCCGGCTACTTCCCGGCGGACGCGGCCGGTCTGAACCTGGCGCGTCTGCTGGTGGCGGCGGCCACCGGCGGCTGAGCGGCGGGCTAACGCAATTACAACGAAGGCGGCGGGGGGAACTCCGCCGCTTTTTTTTATTGTTTGAAATTTGCCGTTTTGGTCAACGCAGGGCCATTTCGTTCTTAAGGGCCACCGCCGGCGGGTTGTTAATCATCCAGGCTTCATCGTCTTTCTGGTGGTTTTTGTCACCAAGGAGGACAACAATCTTGTCGCCCAGCAGCTTTCTTTCCTTACAGAAGTAAATGCGGCCACGCTTGTCGATGACGTCTTCGCGCCACTTGGTCGGTCGCCTCCGGTTTCCGCGAATGGCGTTGCGACCGTTGAATTTCGGGTCGTTCACGATTTTGTGCAGCAAGGCCATCACTGCCCGATAGTTTTCAATACCCAGATAGAGCGTTTCCATTGAATCCTGAACCAGGATCAGACCTGGAAAGGCACCCTTGACAATGTCCTCCAGTTCATTGCGGCTTACACGGCCGCTTGTAGAGGCGGTTTCGGACCCGATTTCGTGGGTGCTGGCGGATGATTCCTGTTGGCTTTCAAGCGTTCTGGCAACATCCCTGTGCTGTTGTTTCCAATACTGGAGACCTTCAGCGTTTTTTCTGACTTTCTCTTTCTGTTTGCGAATCTCGTCTCGCAATTCTGAGACAACGGTCTTGTGTTCCTCACGGTTTTTCTTCAGGGTTCTCTTTAGAAGGCGGTTTTCTTCGTTTAGTCCCTCAATAGCCGAGGGCTGTTTGCTTTCAATGATTTCCCGCAGGCTGTCAATCTCTGAATTTGCAATAGCCCGCGCTTCCTGCGATTCATGTAGTGCCTCGCGCATCTCCTCAAGCGTTGCCTGGGCAGCCGTGCCGGTCTGCACAGCGCGTTCCAACTCGCTGATGCGTTCTCCCATTCGCTGCTCAAGATCATCGAAGCGTGCAAGCAGAGCCTCCTGACTCTCGCCCCTGCTATCAGAATTCTCTCGCTCCGCAATTCGCTGGACATCCTGTTGCAGACGCGCCAAATCGTCGCTGATGTGACGGTCGTGATCCTTGATGCGCTCCAGCACCTGGGCCAGTTCGTCCTGGGCGCGAAGGGTATCGGCGTGGGCGCTGGCGATGTCGCTATAGTCCCGCTGGAGGCGGGTCAGGTCCCGCGTCAGGCGTTCGTTGACCGAATCCAGGGCGTGGATGATCGACTCCAGGTTCAGGTCGCTCCAGTTGTCCGCGCGCCAGGTATCGGCGATGTCCTGCAAGTCCAGACGCAGCTGCTCCAGATCGTCGCTGATGCGCGTGTCGATGCCCTGCAGGCTGCCGAGCAAGGTGGCCAGCCGCTGTTGCGCGCTATAGGCTTCCTGGTGGGCGGCTGTCTCCCTGGCAATATCGGCCTGCAACTGTTGCAGGTCCCGGGTGAGGGGTTCACTCGGGCGCTGAGCGGGCCTGGATGGCGCGTGTGCGGGCGCCGGTGGTTGCAGATGCCTGCGCAGAAAATCGTCGACGGCCTGCTCGGCCGGCTTGTCATTGCCGCCGCTGTGCAGGCGGATGTACCAGTCGTACATCCTGCCGTCGTTGGCCGGGCGAAAACTCTTGCCATAGCGGTACCAGCCCAGGCCATGGGACTTCCGTCCCTGGCCCAGGGCATTGCGCAGTCCGTTCAGGGTCTTTTCATCGCCGTTGAAGACGATGTAGCCGTAGTAGCCGCTGTTGTCGTAGTGGAAGTCCTCGCGTTTGTCGAAGAAGAAATCCGCCATACCGGCCTCGCATTCATTCGTTGTCGGCAGGGGAGTATAGCGTTGTCGAAGGCAAGGGGTGATTGCTTGCCCAAACGTTTTCTTCATTTGCCGATCCCGGGCCCGGCGCCGCGCGGGCCTGTGCGGCAGGCGACCAGGTGAAACCTCGGGCGACATGGTATGTCGCCCGTACAGCGTTCGCTGCGGGGGCAATGAGAGCGCAAGCCCGAAGCATCCCTCAGGGACAATTGATCAGATCGGCCACATTCCACAAAATGCAACGATATTGTACGGGCGACTTATCAAGTCGCCCGCCGTAACCTGCAACGCCCGCAGGCGACATTCTGTATCCGCGGGCGACATGGTATGTCGCCCGTACAGCGTTCGCTGCGGGGGTAGCGAGAGCGCAAGCCCGAGGGATCCCTCAGGGACAATTGATCAGATCGCCCGCATTCCGCAAAACGCAAGGCCTCTGTACGGGCGATCTATCAGATCGCCCGCTGTAACCCGCAACGCCCCTACATAGCGACCTGGTTAGTCTCCTGCGACTTAATCACAATTTAACACAACAGGCCCCTTCCTTAACCTGCCGTCGGCTATACTGCCGCGCGGACGATCCCCGACTATCAGGCAGGCAGATATGGCGCAGGTTCAGGCGGTTCGAGGTCCGGGGGCCGGGA
>DAOUIB010000389.1:0-1717 GCA_034428275.1 Anaerolineae bacterium | reverse complement strand
CCGCATGATTCGTCTCTACGCTGTGACCGGTAACCCGGTATACAGGGACTACTTCGATGAGATCCTCGCGATCCGTAACGGCGAGTCGCCGAGGCCTGTGAAGTATTTCGAAATTCCCTACTGGGATATCGTGCTGGACACCGGTGTGCGTCTGGTGGAATACGGAGACGCCGTCCCTGTTCGCGAGCTCGCGCGTGATGCCGGTCTCTATGAAGACGAACTGGCCTTGTTTGTGGCGGCGGAAGATGCATCCAATGAACTCGCCGTGCTGGAAGTCGAGGTTATGGACGTCGTCGCGGCAAGCATTGAGGCTTCCGGTGGCAATTACGTGCTGGAGGGCGATGCCCTGACGGCTGCACAGCGTCTGCACGGCATGGACTATCATGCTGCCAAGGCGAAGGTGATGGAGCCCCTGGTCGAACTGGACACCCGGATAAACGCGGCGCTCACGGCGGGTCACAAGGAAATCGTGAGACGCAACAACAATTACATGGCAAATGCCCTGGGCCTGGTGTCTCTGGCAGCCCTGCTGATAGTCGCCGGCGTGTGGCAGCGCAGACGCCAACAGGCAAGACTGGACAGGATGGAATCGCAAGAAAGCCGGAGATCGCTGACAGGTCAATCGGGGAAATAGAAAAGGATGAATGATGCTCAATTCTGTTCCGACCCGACTGGTCACATTTCTGGCCCTGGTGGCAGTGTTACTTTGCCTGACTCTGGCCGTGAGTTACCGTCTGATCCGTCCCGGCCTGACCGCTTTTAATGCGGCCCGTCAGAACGCGCTGTATCTCGCGGACGGACTGCGACGAACCTCGGACGACCTGACCCGCATGGCGCGGCTTTATGCCATCACCGGGAATTCGGATTACAGGACCTGGTTTGACGAGATTCTGGATATCCGCAACGGCCTGTCGCCGCGACCGGACAGATATTTCGACGTTCCCTACTGGGATCTGGTTTTGGTTTCGGGCGATCACGGCGGCGAGGAAGGCGATCCCGTCTCAATCCGGACACTCGTCCACGAGGCGGGGCTTTATGAGGCCGAGATTGCTGAACTGGAAAGGGCCGAGGACGCCTCCAACGAGCTGGCGGTGATCGAGAACGAGATCATGGACGTCATTGCGGGGCAGGTTGGTGCCGGCGATGGAGAGTATGCGCTGGAAGGCGAGACACTCGCGGCGGCTTTGCGTCTGAATGGCCCCGAATATCACGCTGCCAAAGCGAGGGTGATGGAACCTCTGGTCGAACTTGATCGCAAGGTTGGCGAAGAGGCGGTCGAGGCGAATATTGGGTTCAGAATCAATTACGACAGGATCATGTATTCCTGCATTGCGCTGTTGACCCTTGCGTTCGTCCTTGTCGCTTTTGGTGAATGGCAGCGCTCACGGCGTTAGTGTCTGTGGAACAGACAACCACGACTGCTGATCGTCCCTTCTGCGCGCCTGTTGCTCCATTGAGTGCGGGGCGCGCGCCCGGGCTTGCACTTTTGTGAAGGCGCGCAACAGGCCCTGAATCGTGGCTGAAGGCCGCGGTCCCCCGCAAGGCATTTGGCCGGCGGGACTGTGTCACGGAGTGCCGGTGACAGGAAGTGGGCGGTTACTCCCTGGCGGAGCTCTTGACAGGACTGGTCCGGGGGTGTAGAGTGCGGGTTCTGCGTGATGATTTGGAGGTTACGCGGGACCGCCGGGTAAGGCGGGGCGCAGGTTGACAACAGGAC
>DAOUIB010000388.1:0-6439 GCA_034428275.1 Anaerolineae bacterium | reverse complement strand
CAACTGCGGCAACGCGACCATCATGACCCTCTGGCAAATGTCCCTGTTGACAACTCGCCCTCATTATACACCCCCGCGCTATACTCCCCGGCAGCGAGCAGGCGGACGGGGGCTGTGGACCGCATCGTCAGGGGTTTCGACGTGGGCACCTACACCGACGCGCCGCTGCGCGCCGATTGCCTCGCCCTGCTGGAAGCGCCGCCGGCCCGCGTCTTCGAGGTCATCAGCGACCACACGAAGCTCTTTCTGTGGCTGCCGCTGGTGTCGGACAGCACGGTCAGCCGGCGCCACGCCCTGCAGCGCGACGGCGTCAGCACGGTGCGCTGGCTGCACCTGGGCGCCTTCACCGTGCAGGAGTACATCGTCGCTTCGCATCCGCCGCATTTGCTGGCCAGCAGCATCGAGGAGAGCGAGTTCATCGTCGATCACGTGGCGCTGCAGTCCCTGTCAGCGGAGCGCCACGGCGGCACCTGGCTACGCTGGCGCGCCTGGTTCCGCACGACGACGCTCGCGCCGCTCAGCGCCCCGCTGGCGGGCCTGGCGATGACATGGCTTTTTCGCGGCGCCCTGAACAATCTGATTGGTGAATTCGGCGGCCGCCCCGGCGGTCACGGCGAGAAAGGAGCGGCACTGTGAGCGAGAGGTCGCAGATGCCAGAAAGGGAGTTCAGACTTGACCACTAAAAAAATCCGCTGGGGCATTCTCAGCACGGCCAAAATCGGCATGGAGCGCGTCATCCCGGCCATGCAAGGTAGCCGCAACGGCGTGGTGCAGGCCATCGCCAGCCGCAGGCCGGAGCGCGCGCAACAGGCCGCCGACGCGCTCGGCATCCCGCGCGCGCACGGCAGCTACGAGGCCCTGCTGGCCGACCCCGACGTCGACGCCATCTACAACCCCCTGCCCAACAGCATGCACGCCGAATGGAGCATCCGCTGCGCCGAGGCCGGCCTGCCGGTGCTCTGCGAAAAGCCGCTGGCCGTCAATGCCGCCGAGGCCGAGGAGATGGTGGTGGCCTTCGCCAGACACGATCTGCTGCTGGCGGAAGGCTTCATGTACCGCTTCCACCCGCAGACGCAAAAGGTGCTGGACCTGCTGCGCGGCGGCGCCATCGGCGACCTGGTGATGGTCAACGCCAGCTTCAACTTCCCCATCGACCTGTCCGACCTGGGCAACATCCGCCTCAGTCGCGAACTGGAAGGCGGCGCGCTGATGGACATCGGCTGCTACTGCATCAGCGCCGCCCGCCTGATGACCGGCGAGGAGCCCCGGCAGGCCCGGGGCGTGAGCCGCCGCGGCGCAGTCAGCGAAGTCAACGAGGTGCTGGGCGCCGTGCTGGACTTCCCCTCGGGCGCCGTCGCCGTCATCGATTGCAGCATGCGCAGCCAGCGCGTGCAGAGCTACGATCTGCGCGGCACGCGGGGCCGCATCCGCGTGGAGACCGCCTACGTGGCGCAGCCGGACGAGGCGGCGCTCATCGAGACCTGGGGCATCGACGGCGAATACAGCCGCATCAGCATCCCGCCCGCCAACAGCTACACGCTGATGGCCGAGGACTTCGCCGACGCCCTGCTGCAGGGGCGTCCGCCGAAGTACCCGCCCGGTGACGGCGTGGCCAACATGCGCGTGATCGACATGCTGCGCGGCTGAACAGCAGGAACAGGGCCGGCACAGGTCGCGACCCTGTTGGCAAGCGTCTGCGCCATGCTTACCTGATTGCAGGGACGCCATGGCACTTCCATTCTTTGACAATTATATGACGCTGTGCGACACTGGACGTGCGGACGAATGGCGGGCCCTTGCGCAGGAGAACGACGTCGCAGCGTCAGGTGGACAATGATGAATACAGAATCAGGAATATCGGAGCGTTTGGCCAGACTGGAAGGCGCATATGAACACCTGGCCACAAAGGCTGATGTGAAAGAGTTGCGCGGCGAAGTCAGACTGCTGACGGCACTTGTGGTTGGTGTTCAGGTTGCTGCTGTCGCGCTGATTTTTTCCAGAGTCGCGGGATAGCCCCGGACGCACAAACGAAAGCGACTGCACTTCGGGGACTGCCTGGAAGTCATGCGCTTGCAAATCGACGATGAAAGCGTCGACCCGATCTACCTCAATCCGTTTGCGGGCAGATGGCCAGGCCCCGGCAGCACCCGCCGTCAGTGCCAGTCATGGGCGGCCGGCATCGCCATGGCGGCTTCCAGGGCCTGCACCTCCGAGACGATGACGTTGGTGGTGCCGTCCCAACGGTCCACCACGCCCCGCAGCAGAATCAGGTCGTTGGCCATTTCCCGGCGGTAGCGCTCATAGACCCGCGGCCAGAGGATGACCTGGACGTCGCCCTCTTCATCCTCGATGGTGACGAAGATCGTGCCGTCCCTGCCCTTCGGGTGCTGCCGGGCGATGGCCCAGCCGGCGACGAGGACTTCCGCCCCTTCCTGCGCCTCCTCCACGGCTGTGGTGGGCAGCACGTCGGGGCCCAGCGTGGGCCGCAGGTACTGCATCACGTGCCCTCCCGGAAAGATATCCATGACCCGGTACTCCCCGGCCATGCGCTCGTAAGCGTTGAAGTCGGCGAACTGCGGCAGGTCGTCGCATACTGACAGCGGGAAGGCCCGCTGGCCCTTCGCGGGGCGCAGGGCCAGCCCGGCATCCCACAGGGCTTGACGGCGATTGTCCATGGTCGCATCCAGCGCGCCGGCCCGCACCAGGGACAGGAGGGCCTGCGGCCGGATGCCCGTCCGCTGCACCAGGTCTGCCGCGCCGCCGTAGACGCCATGGCGTTGCCGCTCCCCGACGATGCGTTTGGCGGCCCCGGGGCCGACGTCCCTGATGAAGCGCAGGCCCAGGCGCAGCGCCCCGTTTTCGGGGAGGCACTTCTCCTCGCTGCGGTTGACGCAGGGGTTAAGGAAGGGCACGCCGAAGCTGCGCGCGTCCTGTTTGAGGCTCTCCAGCGGGTAGAAGCCCATGGGCTGGTTGTTCATCAGGGAGACGAAAAACTCGAGCGGATGGTAGCGCTTCAGCCAGGCGGCCTGGAAGGCCGTGATGGCGAAGGCGTGGCTGTGGGATTCCGGGAACATGTAGTGGCCGTTGATCTTGTCGAAGATCTTGCGCGCGGTCTCTTCGGGAACGCCGCGGCCGCGCGCGCCTGCCAGGAACTGCTGCCAGTACATGGCGACCAGATGCTCGCTGTTGTGGCGGGTGAAGGCCCGCCGCACGTCGTCGGCCTGGGCGGCGCTCATCCCCGCCACGTCCATGATGAGCTGGACCACCTGCTCCTGCCAGACGATGATGCCGCAGCCGCGCTCCAGGGCCCGCTTCTCCAGCGGGTGGTCGTAATCCCAGGCGACGCCGTGACGGTAGCGTTCCACGAACTTCGAGACGGCGCTGCCCTGCACGCCGACGCCTGGCCGGATCAGGGCCACCTGATACGCCAGGTCCAGCAGATTGCGCGACTCAAGGCGTACGCCCATCTTTAGCTGGGCGGGCGACTGCAGCAGAAAGACCCCCTTGCAGCGGCCGGCATTGATCAGGTCGTACACGCCGGCGTCTTCGGGGTCGATGCGAGTCAGGTCGGGCCGCGTCCCACCCTTCGCTTCGATGAGGTCAAGGGCCTCCTCGATCTGGTCGAGCACCGGCAGGGAGAGAAGGTCGATCTTGGCGAAGCCGGCGTCCGCCACGTTGTCCCGGTTCCAGTCCATGATATGGCGTCCATCGATGGCGCCGGCGCGGACGGGCACCATGCCGGAGATCGGGGTGTCGCTGAGGATCATGCCCCCCACGTGCTGGCCGAGGCCCTTCGGCGCGCCCATCAACTGCGGCGCCAGCTGCAGCAGATCGCGCCAGCCTGGCGCCTGCAGCCGGTCCCGGAAGGCGGGGTGCTCCGCCATCTCCCCTTCGAGGCTGGCCGCATCGTGTGCCTGCAACTGGCGGGAGAGCAGGGACAGGTCCGCGCCTGGCAGCCCGAGGGCCTTGCCGAGGTCCTGGATGACGCCCTTCAGCCTGTAGGTGGCGACGGCGCCGGTGAGGACGGCGAACCCGGGGCCGAAATGACGATGCACGCGTTCGATGAGTTCGTCGCGAATACTGCGGGGAAAGTCCAGGTCGATGTCCGGGAGTTTGCCCGAGTCTTCGGAGATAAAGCGCTCGAGGGTCAGGTCCCACTGCAGCGGATCGACGTGGCTGATGCCGATCAGGTAACCCACCAGCATGGCCACCGACGAGCCCCGGCCGCGGCCCGGCGGGCGCTCCTCCAGCGGCGTCCCGACCGGCACCAGCCCCTTCTCCTCCATGATCCTGCGGGCGAGCAGCGCGATGTCGCGGTAGAGGAGCAGGAAGCCGGCCAGGTTTTGCTGGCGAATCAGCAGAAACTCCTCCTCAAGGCGGGCGCGGATGCGCTCTGAAACAGCGCCGTAGCGACGGACGGCCGCTTCAAGGCAGAGCTTCTTCAGGAAGGTGGCGGGGGTATGGCCCGGCGGTACAGCCGGCTCCGGCAGCGTATAGCCCAGGTCCGTCGCCAGGTTGAAGCGGCACTGCTCCGCCAGGCGCAGGGTGTTGTGGACTGCCTCCGGGCAGTGATGGAAGAGGCGCATCATTTCCTGCCCGGACTTCAGGCAGAGGTGCGGGTTGGGCCGGATGTGGGCGAGGGCCCGGTCGATGGTGGTGTTGTGCCTGGCGGCCACCAACGCGTGCTGCAGCCGGTAGCGCTCCGCGACATGGTAGTGCACGTCGTTGCTGGCGATGACCGGCGCGCCCGCGTGCCGGGCCAGGGCCAGCAGGTCGTCGTTGCGGGCCGAGTCGCCCGCCAGGTAATTCTGCTGCAGCTCCACGTAGACCGCGTCCGCGCCGAAGCATTCCCGGTACGCGCCGAGAAGCGTCGCGGCCTCCTGCCGGCGCCCCTCGCGGAGCCGTCGCGAGAGGGGGCCGCCGCGGCCGCCGCTGAGCAGGACCAGACCAGCCGCATGCGCGGGCAGTTGAGCGGGGTCCAGCCGTGGCTCACGGCGGTCATGTGCGTTGGCCAGGGTGAAGAGTCGACAGAGGTTGCCGTAGCCCTCACGGGTCCTGGCCAGCAGGGTGAGGCGCGAGCCGTCGTGCAGCGTCAGCTCGGCCCCGGTGATCGGCTGGATATCCAGGCTTTCGGCCAGGCGCGCGAATTCCAGGCCGCCGCAGAGGTTGCTGTCGGTCAGGGCCAGGGCCGGATAGCCATAGTCCCTGGCCTGGGCCAGCAACTCGTGGACATGAGACGCTCCCGTCCCGAAGGAGTAAAAGCTTTTGGCGTGCAGCTCGACGTAGCCCGCGCTCACGCGAGGACTCCGGCGCCGGGGCCCTGACGGTACCAGCACTGGTCGTGCCCGTCGCGAAACAGGGTGATCGTGCTGCCGTCTTCACTGCAAATACGATAGTAGGTCCGGGCGAGCGGCTGCGGCAGCCACCAGAGATCGAAGCACCAGCGATCCTCGATGCGCTCGACGCGGGACCAGCGCTTGCCCAGATGCAGCGCCAGGGGTCGCTGGTCGGGCCCTTCGCGCACGTTCACGGGTGCCGGCCGGGAAAGGGGACGGGTCTCGCCACTCTCCGACGACGTGACGGGGACCTGCAGGCTGCGCATCTCCGGCACGGGATGCCAGGGCGCGACGTTGCGTACCTGAAACAGGGCGTTTCTGCCCCAGGTCCTGGCCTGCAGGCCCTGCGCCACTTCAATCAGGCGTTTGTGGCAGTCCCGGCGCAGGTCAGGCAGCAGGTCCAGTTGCATCGCCGTCGTATCGACAAGCCCGCCCAGGGTCAGGGTCAACTCCTCCACCGGGGCCTGGGGGTGGTCCAGCTCCAGACGGCTGCGCATGACGAAGGAGGCGCGCTCGCGGCCCGCCGCGCCGCGGCCGAAGTGGACGGTCTTCTGCCACGCGGGCGCATCGCAGAGCATGCACTCCAGCTCCGCACGACCGGCCTGTCGTCCCTGCATTTGCGGCCGGGACCAGGCCCGCAGGAAAAGCGTCTCCACCGTGGCCAGCAGGTGCTGCAGGGAATCGGCGCCGAAGGGCAGCCGGGCATGCTCGACGACGGTCTCCGCGGCGTTGTCGGGCACCAGGGGGCTGTCGTCCAGGCCGCGGCAGAGCTCCCAGGCCCGCCGGCCCGCCGGCCCGAACTGGTCGACGACGTGATGCTTCTGCATGGCCGCCACAGACCCCATGGTATGCAGTCCGAAGCGATGCATGGCCGTCCCTGTTTCCGCCTCGAGCGGCAGATGATCGATGCTGTGGGGCGCCAGGAAGCCGCGCAGGTCCGCGGGCACCGTGACGGCGCCGCCATCGCGGGCGAGGCGGGCGGCCACCAAAGCCGGGAATTTGGCGTTGGCCACGCCAATCCGCGTCGTCAGGTAATCAGGGACACAGCCCGGCAGCCCCTCGTCGAGGAGGCGCCGCTCCCCGCCGAAGATCCGTTCCAGCCC
>DAOUIB010000387.1:0-4452 GCA_034428275.1 Anaerolineae bacterium | reverse complement strand
GGAAATGAATGTCCGTCGCCTCCGGTCGATGCGCCCGGGTCTGACGCTGACAGGGGCAGACCGGCTCCGCGCTCGCCTGTTTCCTGCGGCGGCTCGCCTGTTTCCTGCGGCGGCTCGCCTTCTCCCGGCAAGGGAAAGGACAGGGCCAGCAGGTCCGGGCCGCAAATGGCCGCCAAATCCTCCGGGTCGTGACCCGGATACTGCTCGCGGAAGGCCTGAAAGGCCTCGCAACCCAGGCGACGCGTGCTTTCCAGCTGAACCAGCGCAGCGATCTGACGGTATTCGCGCCCGGCCTCGCGCTGCCGGCTCGCCCGCTTCAACCCCGCCTCGGCTTCCGCCAGCACGGCGTCCAGGTCCACAAATCGCGAGCCGTGGCCGGCCGCGCGCGCGCGTCGCAGCAGGTAGACGGCCTCGTCGAACTGCCCGCCCTGCATCGCCCGCGTGGCCTCGCCAATGCTCTGCTCCAGGTCCTTGACCGGCGCGTCGAGGATGTCAGCGCTGCGCGGCCCGCTGGCCGGCGGCTGAACGGCCAGGTGTTCCGCGGCCTCCAGCGAACGCAGCAGCGTGTCCAGCGCTTCCTGCTGCAGGCCGGAGCTGAAATCGACGTGGTGAATGTCGCGCAGGGCCTCCGGCACCTCCGTCTCCGGGTGAATCAGCAGGGGAAAGACGATGCGGCCCAGGCTGTGGGCCAGGTTGAACTCGCGCAGACAGGCCGTCGAACTGACGGACTCCGGCGACAGCAGCCAGAGAAAGCCCTCGCACCACTCCAGTCGCCGGTAAATCTCGTGCCACCAGTTGGTGCCGGCGAAGAGTCGCTGGTCGTACCAGATGTCGTGGCCGCCCAGGGCGCGCACGATCTGTACGCAATAGGGCTTGTCCACGCGCGCGTAACTGACGAAAAGTTTCACGGGAGCGGACCGGCCTCCGCGCCCAGCTGTTGCAGCACCTGACGGGCCAGTTCACCGGTCTCGCGCGGCTCCCAGTGCGGATGGCTGTGCTCATCCAGCAGGGCGCGCAAGGCGGGCACGCAGCGCCGCGTGCCGATGCGCTCCAGCGTCGCGACGGCGTACCAGCGCACTGTCGCGTCATTGTCCTGCAGGGCCGCGATGGCGTAGGCTTCGCCCTCCCGTCGCCCGGCCTCGCCGAGGGCCACCACGGCCGCCAGGCGCACCAGCGACTCACTGTCCTGACAGAGCGCGCCCAGGGCGCGGATGCCCGCCGGATGCACCAGACGCCCCAGGGCCTCGGCGACGGCTTCGCGCAGCAGAGGGTCGGGGTCGCGCGCCAGCGGTATCAGATGCCGCGCCGCGCCGGCGTCGCCGCACTCCAGCAGGGCGCGCAGGGCGGCGACGCGCAGGGGCTGGTTGTCGTCCTGCAGCAGCGGCGCCAGGGAATCGCTGGCGGCGGGATTGCCGAGGGCCGCCAGGGCCTCCACCGCCGCCCAGCGCAGCATCCAGTCCGGCTCGCGCAGCACCTGGCAGAGACGCGCCACGATGTGCCCGTTGCGCCGGCCGCGAAAGTGTTGCGCCCAGGCCGTCAGGCTGCGCGCGGCTTCCTCACGTTCGCCCCAGGCGCTGCTGCGCACACGCTCCAGCAGGGCGTCGAGGGAGTCCGGCGCTGCCGGGGCCTGGCCCGTCGCATCCGCCGACGCCCGTGTCGGCTCGCCCCGCGCCCGCAGGGCCTCGCGCGCGGTCTTGCGCACCTCGTCGTCGGCATCGCGGCGCATTCGGCGCAGGGCCGCCTCCGCCGCGGGCGCGTCCATGCGGGACAGCGCGGCGGTCGCCAGGCGCCGCACGTTGGCCTCGTCGCTCTCCAGAGCCGGGGTGAGGCTGGCCAGGGCCGTGTCGCCCAAAGTCGCCAGCGCCAGAGCCGCCGACCGCCGGACGCGCCAGTTGTCGTGGCGCAGGTTGGCGACCAGCGCCGGCGCGGCCATGGCGTCGCCGAGCCCACCCAGCGCCGCGCTGGCCTCCATGCACACCAGGTCGTCGCCGTCGTGCAGCAACTGCAGCAGACCGGGGACGCCGGCGGCGTCCTGCAACCAGGCCAGGCCCTGACAGGCGGCCCGGCGCAGGCGCGCGTCCTCGTTCATCAGCAACATCAACAGGGTCGGCAGGCCCCGCTCGCGCAGATTGCGAATGGCCACGCGCGCCGCGTCCGTCAGCGCCGTCCCTGACGCCGCCAGACTGTCCTGCAAGGACGGCAGGGTGGGCACGTCCAGTTGCCACAGCGCCAGCACGGCGGCGCGGCGCACGGCGGGAGTCCCCTCGCGCATGGCGGCCAGCAGCACGGGCAGCGCCAGTTCGAGGTCGATTTCCGCCAGGGCGCCGGCCGTGGCGACGCGGGCGTCATGCTGCGCGCTGTGCGCCACGCGGATCAGGTTGCCGATGATCGGCTCCACGCTGCGTTCCGGCACGTCGATGCCGTTGGCGATGCAACGCAGGGCGAGGAAGGGATTGACGCGGTTGATGCCCAGCAGCGTCTCTTCCGGCCGCGCGCTGAGGCAGGCCGCCGTGATGATCATCGACTCGCGGCTGTCCTGCCGGCGGTCGCCCCCCTCCCCGGTGACCGGCGGCCGCACCTGGCGCCAGAGCGCCCCATCCCGCAGCGTCCGGGCCGCGAAGTATTCCATCTGCGCCTGCCAGGTGAAGCGCAGGCGCTCGCCCCTTTGCTGCAGGAAGTTGGCCCGCAGGGCCGCCTCCAGCAGGTCGCGCCGGCCGACGTGGCCCAGGGCTTCCCGCCGCGAAATGTAGACGCCCGTTTCCCCGGCCAGCATGGCGCCGGCCAGCGCGCCCAGCCTCGCTTCCACTTCCTCCAGCCTGAGGCTGGTGAAGAGGCTGTCGTCCGGTTGCCGCAGCCACATCTCGGCGGTGGCCCGGCGCAAGAGAGCGCCGCGGTTCTCCACCGTTTCGTCGCCGGGCCGGCTCTTGTGCAGCAGGCAAAGCGCCCCCAGGGTAAACAGGTTGCGCGCCATCAGGCGCTGCGGCCGCAGTTCGCCGCTGGCCTGGGCCGACGCGTCGCCGAGCAGGGAACCCAGCAGCCGGGGCGCGGCCTGCGGCCCCAGCCAGCTGCGCACGAAGAAGCGAATGTTCTCCGCCGACAGCGGGCCTGTCTGGGCCAGAGGCAGACCCAGACTGACGTCAAAGCGATAGTCCTGCGCGCGGCAGGTGATGACGACCTGTTGCGGCGCCCTCGCCGAGGACAGCCACTTGCGCAGGGTGGCGATTTTGTGGTGGCGGTGCCCGCGGACCTCATTTAGCCCGTCCAGATAAAGCGCGACCTCGCCCCGCGCCAGCAGCCGCAACGGATCGCCGGGCAGGTCCCAGTGAGACCGGATCAGGTCCTCCACGCTCATGGGGTCTTCCCAGTCGACGAGGTCGATGAGCAGCGGCAGCGGCCCGCTGCGCAGCAACTGCCAGTGATGGACGTCGTTCAGGGCAAGATTGTGCAGGGTAGTCGTCTTGCCGCTGCCCGCGTCGCCGACCAACATCAGGCGCGGGTGTCTTTCGCGGATTTGGGCCAGGGTCTGCGGCCGGCTGCGGCGCCCGGCAAGGGGCGCGCCTTCGGCCAGCGTCGGCTCGTGGTCGATCAGCACGCAGGTGGCCTGCTCCATCCAGGCGCGGACGCCGGGGGGTTCGGGCCGCAGCTGGTCCTGGCTGATGACCCGGTCTACCGGGCTGGCCTGCTCCAGATACTCCTGAAGGCCGCGCCGCGTGTAGAGGTCGACCGCCAGGTCGGTCAATTGCGTATCGATGGCGTCCGGCTGATAACGGATGCGCTCGCCGAAGTGCTGCCGCAACACGGCCACCAGCTTCTCCGCGTTGTGACGGAAGCGGTTGGGGCTGCGCCAGTCGCTGAAGTCAAAATACTGCGCCCGCTCCACCTCCATCGGCCACTGCGTCTCGTCTATGGGCTCGAGCAGCACCGGGACAAGCGGGCAGCCGATGCGGTCCGCGCGCGAGAGTTCGCGCTGGCAGTAGCGCGACGCCACGTAGCCGCGGGAGATCACCGGGATGGTGGCGACGGCGCTGTGCAGGGCGTCCTGCAGGACGCTGCGCCAGTCCTCGCCGGGCAGGATGTTGAGGCGGTCCATCCACAGCCGGATGCCGGCGCGGCGCAGGGTCGCCGCCAGCAGCATCGCAAACTCGCCGTCGTCGCTGCGATAGCTGATGAAGACGTGACCGCCGCCAGGCCGGTCGCGCCTGGGGGGCGCATGGTTCGCCGGATCGCCTGTCGCGGCGGATGCGGCGCGGAAGTGCTCGGGACTCATGTAAACGCACTCGGGGACGGTTTCGCTGCGCTCAAGGTATAACACGCCCGACCAGGCGGGTCAATCAGGTCGCTCCGGCAGAGGATTCTCGTCAAATCAGACAGGGACCATCCAGGGAATTTGGGCACGACATATCTTGTTGCCCGGCGTCGCGTCCCACTGCTGCCGTCGACTCACTGCCGCAG
>DAOUIB010000386.1:0-14628 GCA_034428275.1 Anaerolineae bacterium | reverse complement strand
CGCCACGCAACGCATCGCCACCGCCACACGCGCCGCTGAAGCCACCGCTACCCAGGCCGCCACGGAACGTAT
Source organism: Anaerolineae bacterium (assembly GCA_034428275.1). Classification (GTDB taxonomy): domain Bacteria; phylum Chloroflexota; class Anaerolineae; order Aggregatilineales; family Phototrophicaceae; genus JAGWBD01. Next base: position 14,556 of record DAOUIB010000386.1, on the reverse strand, counting down.
CGCCACCGCCACGCGCGCCGCCGAGGCCACGGCCACCCAGGCCGCCACGCAACGCATCGCCACCGCCACACGCGCCGCTGAAGCCACCGCCACCCAGGTCGCCACGCAACGCATCGCCATCGCCACGCGCGCCGCCGAGGCCACGGCTACCCAAGCCGCAACGGAACGCATCGCCACCCGCGCCGCCGAAGCCACCGCTACCCAGGCCGCCACGCAACGCATCGCCCCCGCCACGCGCGCCGCCGAGGCCACCGCTACCCAGGCCGCCACGCAACGCATCGCCACGGCTACGCGCGCCGCCGAAGCCACCGCGACCCAGGTCGCCACGCAACAGATTGCCACGGCTACCCAGGCCTCCGTATTGCGCGGGGCCACGTTGGCGGCCATTGTCGATGAGGCCGCCCGCCTTGGTCTGGAGGCAAGGGCCAGGGCCACGGAACGAGTGGAGGCCACTTCAACGTCCATCGCCCAGGCGACGTTGGCAGAAATAGCCGAACAACAATTGGCTGCCGCGACGGCTGTTGCCGCGGAAGCCGCCACGGGCGTTGCGGCCGAACGCCGTGCCACGCTGGAGGCGGTCGCCAGCGCCGCCGAAACCTTGAATCGCGAGGTGGAGGCAAGGGCCACCGAACGTGTGGTCGCGACGGCTGCGGCCGGTCAATTGACTGCCGCGGCGGCGCAGCGCGCCACGGAGTCCCTGCAGGCGACGCAGACGGCCGCTGTACAGGCGACTGCGGACGCCCGCGGCACGAAGAGCGCCCTGGCCGCGACCGAAGCCGTCGCCATGGCGACTTTCGACGCGCAGACTACTCAGGAAGTGCTGGCAGCGACGCAGCGGGTCCTCGCCATCCGCTCGGAACGGGCCACAGCCACGGCCCAGGCCGATATTGACGCGACCGCTACGGCCAGGGCCGCGAATTTGCTGGAGGCGCTGGCAACGGAAGCCGCCCTTGCGACTGAAGCGGCCCAGGTGACCCCCTCAGCAACTCCCTCCTCCGAGCCGACCGAGCCCGCGCCAGTTGACACGCCCACGCCGGAGCCGCCGGTCGCAAGCATCACACCGGCGGGGACGCTGGTCCCGGCCCAGGCCGAAACCACGCCCGCAGAGGGCCTCATCACGCCGGTCGTCGTCCTCTGCGCGGCCCTGGGTCTGGTCGGACTGTTGGGTCTGCTGTTGATCTTCTCGCTGCTACGGGGCGGGCGTCGCCGGCGCTGACGCGCGAGCAAGGGTCGACGTTAGGCGAGAATATGGCGCAGTGTCGCCTCATCCACGTTGCCGCCGCTGATCACCAGCGCTGTGGGTCGCCCGTCCAGTTCGACGGCGCCGCACTGCAGGGCGGCAATCGTCACCGCGCCGCCGCCCTCGACCACCTGACCATGCTCCAGCAGCATCCAGCGCATGGCCGCGGCAATGGCCTCCTCGGGCACAAAGACGATTTGGTTAACATAGCGTCGCACAAGCGCAATCGTCATTGAGTCAGGTTCCACCTCACCGGACAGGGCCTCGGCCAGGGTGTCCCAATGCTGTGGCAGGGCGCTGCCATGGAACCAGTTGGCCATCGCCGGCGCCGAACGGGCGCAGACCCCGATGACTTCCAGCGTCGGTCGCAGCGTCCTGAGCGCCAGGCCAATGCCTGAGATCAGGCCTCCCCCGCTCACCGGCACGAGCACACGCTCCAGATCGCGCAAGTCGTCCAGCAGCTCCAGACCGATGGTGCCGGCTCCGGCAATGACCCCCGCGTCGTTGTAGGGAGAAATGAAGGTCAGATTCTGTTCCCGCTCACGGCGGCGGGCCTCCGTCTCGGTCTCGTCGTAGCTGCTGCCGAACAGTTCCGCCTGCGCCCCGAGTCGCCGCACGCCCTCAATTTTGCGCTGCGGCGTGTGCATCGGCATCAACAGGCGGGCCTCAATGCCGAGCATCTGCGCCGCCCAGGCGACGCCCTGGGCATGATTGCCCGAGGAGCAGGCGATGATCCCGCGTTCCCGGGCCGACCTGTCCAGCAGCAAGGTCGCATTGAGCGCGCCGCGCAGCTTGAAGGAACGGGTGGGGTTGCTGTTCTCCAGCTTCAGCCAGACCCGGTCGCCGGCGCCTGGCGCCTCCTGCAGGGGCGTCGGCCGCAGCCAGGGCCTGAGTCTCTCTCTAGCCGCGGCAATGTCACCGAGTTTCAGCATGCGCGTCCCTTGGGCCGGTCGCCTGGTTCAAAGTGTAACGCTATACTGCCCCACCACGCTTCGTATTTTGTCGGCAAACAAGGGTGAGAGGGAAGCGCCGGTGAAACTGGTCACGTTCACACACAAGGGACGGCGTCAGCTGGGCGAGGTCGTCGGCGACGAGGTCTATGGTCTGGCTTCAACCGACACCATGCGAATGCAGGATATGATTGCCCGCGGCATCACGCCCGGGCGCGTCAGCCAGCGTTTCCGGCTTGGGGACGTTGCGCTCAACGCTCCGCTGCGACCCGGCAAAATCATCGCCATCGGTCGCAACTACGCCGAACATGCCCGCGAGACCGGCAACGAGCCGCCGCCCCGGCCCCTGATTTTCGCCAAGTTTCCGAGCGCCATCATCGATCCTGGCGCCGCCATCACCTGGGACCGCGCCGTGACCAGGGAGGTGGACTGGGAAGCCGAGCTGGTCGTGGTCATCGGGAAACGCGCCCGTCACGTCAGCGAGGAAGATGCCCTGCAGCACGTCTTTGGCTACACGGTCGGCAATGACGTCTCGGCGCGCGATTTGCAGCATCGCAGGGACGGCCAGTGGACCCGCGGCAAGAGCCTCGATACCTTTTGCCCGCTGGGACCGGTGATCGTCACGCCGGACGAGATCGCCGACGTGCAGGACCTGGGACTAACCACCGACGTCAATGACGAACGCATGCAGGACGGCAACACGCGCGACATGATCTTTAGGGTCGCCTACCTCATACATTACTGCTCGCAGATGTTCACCCTGGAGCCGGCCGACGTCATTATGACCGGCACGCCCTCCGGCGTCGGCGAGGGCCGCTCGCCAAAGCGTTACCTGCAGGACGGCGACGTCGTGCGTTGCAGTGTGGAAGGGATCGGGACCCTGGAGAACCCCTGCGTCGAGCGGGACAGCAGCGGCTGAGTCAGTCCAGTGGATACAGGCTGCAACCGCCGTCCACGGTCAGCACCGAGCCGGTCATGTAACTGGCAGCGTCACTGCAAAGAAAGAGGAAGGCATCCGTCACCGCCTCGAGCGGCTGCAACATGCCCAGAGGTATGGCGCGCCGCGCCCGCGCCTGATACTCCGCATCGCTGTCCCATTGCTTTCTGGCCATGCCTGCGTTGACGATTCCCGGAGCGATGGCGTTGGCGCGAATGCCCTGCTGGGCCAGTTCACGCGCAAAGGAGCGCATCAGTTGGTTCATGGCGGCCTTGCTGGCATTGTAGGCGCCGATCTCCGGCCATGGCGTGCGCGCCACCCAGGAGGTGGTAAAGATCAGATGGCCGGCGACGTCGTCCGCCAGCATGCTGCGCGCCGCAGCCCGACCCAGCAGGAAGGCCGCAGTGACGTTGACATTCTGCGTGCGCTGCCAGTCTTCCAGTGAGTAATCCAGCAACAGGCCGGGAGCAACCATCCCGGCATGACAGAGCGCCACGTGCAGGGGGCCAAACTGCGCATGAGCCTCCCCCACCAAATGGTTGACGTCCTCTTCCTGCGTCAGGTCGGCGCGGCAATAAAAAACCCGTTGCATGGCGGCTCCGGCCCGCTCAAGTTTCGGCAGCGCCTCGTCACTGTCAAGTACGTCATTGACGGTCACGCTCGCGCCATGCCCTGTCAGTTTGCTGACGACGCCGCAGCCTATGGCGCCGGCGCCGCCGGAAATGACGATGTGTTTGTCGGCCAGCGCGTCTTCACGAAAGGTCATTGCAATTCTCCCCGGCCAGTTCTGCGCCTGAAAGTGTAGCCACCAGGCCGTGTCGCCGCGAACCCCACCTTCATTGTGGCCCCGCGAACGCTATACTGCGGGCGTTCAGGAGGCCTTGTGCGCGTCATCAGCGACAATCCCGGCGAGACGCAGCAGGCGGGCGTGGCGCTTGGCGCCCTTTTGCAGCCCGGCGATCTCATTTGCCTCAGCGGCGGCCTCGGCGCGGGGAAGACCTGCCTGGCAGCCGCCATTGGCAGGGGCTGGGGAGCGCAGCCGCCCCTGACCAGTCCGACATTTACGCTGGTCCACGAGCACGGCCGCGATTTGGACGACGGCGTGCTCTACCACGTCGATTGCTACCGTTTGCGGGATGCCCTCGACGCCATGCAGGCCGGGCTTGAAGACGCGCTGTCCGGTCAGGGCCCGGCCCTGATTGAATGGCCGGAACGCATGGCGGAAGCCCTGCCCCCGGAACGGATGTGGGTCTCGCTGAAAATCCTGGGGCCGGCAAGACGCTGCATTCGGCTGAATGCCAGAGGTGAACGTCACGAGGAGCTGTTGCAGGCGCTTCAGGTCCAGACATTGTGAGCCCGGGCATGTTGCTTGCCATCGACTGCGCGACCCAACGCATCAATATCGCCCTGCATGACGGTCATGAAGTGATCGCCGAACACAGTTGGCGCAGCGAAAAACATCACAGTGCCGGGTTGCCCCCAATGGTTGAACGCATGCTGGCGCAGGACGGGACGGAACTCGCCGCCGTGGCGGTGGCGGCCGGGCCGGGTTCCTTCACCGGCCTGCGAATCGGCGTGGCCTTTGCCAAGGGTCTGGCTGCAGCGCGGGGCATTCCCCTGGTCGCAGTCCGAACCCAGGAAATCCTGGCGGCGGCCCTGCCTCCCTGCCCCGGTCACGCCGCACTCATCCTGCTGTCTGCGGGACGCAAGCGCTACATTGCGGCGCGTTTTCATCACTGCAATGGACGCTGGCAGGCGACAGGCGACGAGACCCTGACAGATCTGGAGACTCTTTTGCAGTCCCCGATGGCGCCGACCTTCATCGCCGGGGAACTGGGCGCCTGCGCCCGCGACCGGCTGACACGCGCGCAGGCGGCCGGTTCGCCCCTGCACCTGGCATCGCCGGCGCATGCCTTGCGTCGCGCCGGCTTTCTGGCGCAAATCGCTCTGGCGCGATTGCGGCAGGGTGCGCCGCAAGAATTTGACCCGGGCACAGTCACGGCCCGCTACGTCGCCACGCGTGATACGCCATGAGCGTGCAATTGCGCCCCATGCGCCCTGAAGACATCGACCAGGTGGCGGCCATCGACGCCCATTGCTTTCGCCCGCCCTGGCCCAGGCGTTCCTGGCGCGACGAAATCGGCATGCGCAATCACAGCCACCTTGTCGTGCTCTGCGACGGCCTGGCGCCCCGGCCGCCGGGCTGGCGTCGCCATTTGCGATTGCCAGGAGCCAGGACGCCGGTTGAGCGTGTCGTCGGCTATGGCGGCATGTGGCTGATTGCCGGTGAAGCCCACATCAGCACCCTGGCGACGCATCCGGACCACCGCGGCCTCGGCTACGGAGAATTGTTGCTGGCCGCCCTGATCCGCCGCGCCCTGGCGCGTCAGGCCTCAAGCATCGTGCTGGAAGTGCGCGAAAGCAACCGCGTCGCCCGCAATCTGTACCACAAATACGGTTTTCGTCTTTACGGCATGAAGGCCGGCTACTATCGCGAAGGCAACGAGGACGGCTGCGACATGCGTCTTGAGCTTGCAGAACCAGGCGTCCGTGAACAGGTGCTGCAACACTGCAACGCGACTCGCGCCAGGGTCCATCACGTGGATCTTTTCAATCTGATGCCGCTCTCATTCAGCGCCTGATCATGCGCATCCTGGTCGTGACGTCCTGGTTTGAACCCGATTCCGGCGCAGCATCCGCCCGTTTCTCGCAGCTGGCCCATTACCTTGCGTCACGCGGCCACCAGGTGACGGTGCTGGCGCCCATGCCCCATCACCCCCAGGGTCGCATCGCAGACGCTTACCGCGGCGTCTGGTCAAGGGTGGAGATGCGCGGTCAGGTGCGCGTCGTGAGGGTCTGGCTCTGGGCATCCCCGTCTCCACGAATTCGCCGCCGCCTGTTAACCCAACTCAGTTTCATGGTCGGCGCGCTGCTGCGGGGCTGGTCGCTGCCAGGACCGGACCTGCTGCTCATCGAGTCCCAGCCCGTGCCCACAGCGTTGGCCGGCATGCTGCTGGCCCGTTGGATGCGCGTTCCCTACGTGCTCAGCGTGAGCGACCTGTGGCCGGACCATCTGCTCAGCATCGGCGCCATGCGGGAATCGCATGCGCTCTTTCGTCTGGCGCGGCGCGTCGTCGACAGCGTGTATCGTCATGCAAGGGCGATCGTGACCATTAGCCCCGAATGGACGCGCAGGATTACTGAACGCGTCCGGCCGACGACGGAGTTGCATACCCTTTACTTCATGGTCGACATGCAGCGGTTGCAACCCGGCTCTGGCGGAAGGGAATTCCGGACACGTCACGGGCTGCCGGATGGCAAAATCGTCGCCTGCATCGGCACCTTCGCCACCCAGTACGATTTCGACATCCTGCTGCAGACTGCCCGTCGCCTGGAGACGCGCGAGGACTTGCTGTTCCTGCTCATCGGCGATGGCAGCCAGCGCGGCATCCTGCGCGAAACGGGGGCCAACGTCAGGCACCTTTCCTGGTTGACAGCAGAGGACATACCCTCCGCCTGGACTGTTGCCGATATTTCCTGTTTTGCCCTGCGTAAACACGAACTCCACCAGGGCGCGTTGCCGGCGCGTCTCTTTGAATCCCTCGCCAGCGGCACGCCGGTTGTTGCCGCCTGCGCCGGTGAGTCGGCGCGAGTCGTCTGTGAAAGCGGCGGGGGCATCGCGGTCAGTCCGGGCGACGTCGCGGCATTCAGCGACGCCATTGTTCAGCTGCTGGATAATGAGGAAGAGCATCAGCGCCGCGGTCGTGCCGGACGGGCCTGGGCCAGGGCCAACGTCGACGTAGAGGTCCAGTGTGAACGATACGAGCATATCCTGCTTCGGGCGGCCGGAAAGGAAAAGGCGACATGAGCAGAATTGTGGCCATCGGCGGCGGCGGCATGGTGGAGGGCGAAAACCTGCCCATCGACGAGCGGATCGTCGAACTGACCGGCATGGACCGGCCCCGGACGCTCTTCGTCGGGACCGCCAGCGGCGATGACCCGGAAAAGGTAGCCGAATTCCACAGGCACTACGGCGAGCTTCTCGGCTGCCACACGGACTCGCTGACCCTGTTGCGCGATCGCCCATCTGCAGACGCCATCGCGCGCAAGTTCGCCTGGGCCGACCTGATCTACGTCGGTGGAGGCAACTCCCTGCGCATGTTGAAACTGTGGCGACGCCTGGGCATAGATCGACTTTTTCAGACGGCGCGCGCACGAGGTTGCGTGCTGGCCGGCCTTAGCGCAGGCGGCCTGTGTTGGTTCCGCTACGGTTACAGCGCCTCGCGCCGCTACAACAACCCGGACGACTTTCCCTACATCCGCGTTCGCGCCCTGGGTTGGTTCAATGCCGCTTTCTGCGCCCACGCCGTCGTCGAGGAGCGCCTGGAGCCCTTCCGCGAATTCATGCGGGGTCAGTCTTGCGTCGGCCTTGCGCTCGACGACCATTGCGCCATCGAGATCGTCGATGACCGCTGGCGCATCCTCAGGAGTCGCGAGGACGCCCATGCCGAGCGCATCTGGCAGCGCCGCGGCGAACTCTGCAATGAAGTCTTGACAGGCGGGGATCCGCGACCCCTGGCTGAGCTATTGCAACGCTGACCGGCTCAGCCCTGTGTGTCGTCCCGCTCGCTCGCCGACGTGCGGTCCAGCAGACCCACCAGATCCGTGCCAAAGGTGCTTGCCAGTCCCGTGCGCCGCTCTTCCAGTTGGGCCTCGTCCACCTCGACGCCCAGACCGGCGCTTTCCGGCACCAGCAAATGACCCCCCTCGTAGCGCAGCGGCTCCCTGACCACGTCAGCCGTGTAGAGTTCCGGTCCCGTGTTGTCCGCCGGATAGTCCAGCACCCGGGCGACCGCGCCCAGGTGCGCCACGCCCGCCGTGCCGAGGTTGAGCTCCTGGGTGGTGCCAATGAGCACGCTGGCGTGGGCCGCCTCTGCGAGGGCGATGGCGCGCAGACTGGGCCGCAGGCCCCCCAGGACGTAGGGCGAAACGTTGAGAATGTCCACACAGCCGCCGCGCAGCAACTGCCAGCCATGCCAGAGATGGTTGACGTGTTCGGAGACCGGCCAGCGGCTGCGGCGCCGGAATTCCGCCAGCCCGCCGTAGTCCTCCTCCGGCGCCGGGCTTTCGATCAGCATCCAGTCCGCCAGGTCGGCATAGCGTTCCGTGGCGGCCAGTGAACGACGCCAGTCCAGCAGGTTTGAGAAATCGATGGACTTGATACGGATGCTGTCGCCGAAGCGCTCGCCGAAGGCCTCAAAGAATTGCAGGTCCGCCTCCACGTTGGCCCCGACGTAGACGCGAATGAGATCGAATCCCCGCCTCGCCATCTCCGCGATGCGCTCCAGGTTGGGCGCGATTTCGGCCTGTGAGCGCATGCGAAAGATCGGGTAGCAAACCTTGAAGCGATCGCGCAGCGCGCCGCCAAAAAGCGCGTGCAGCGGGACCCCGACGCGACGCGCCTGCAAGTCGTGCAGCGCAAGGTCAATGCCCTGCCGCACCAGGCCGGAACGGCTGTACTTGTGCCCCTCGACGGTGTAGGCGCGCTCCATAAGCTCTTCGATCGGGGCAATGTCGCGCGCGTCCATGCCGACCAGCAGGTCATTCAACGCCCCTTCCAGGTTGGCCAGGTCCATTTGGTAGAGCGGCAAATGCGACAGATCGCTCATTTCGCCCCAGCCGGCCCAGTCACCGGTTGCGTCCAAACGCACGATGACGTGACGATTGTCAATGCCGGTGCGGCGCGGAATCATGACCGGAATCAGACGAATACCCTCGATTTTCATGCCCTGCCCCATATCTTCAATTCGTCGTCCGTGGCGCCCCAGCCGCCGCGCCCGTCTGCCTGGCGCCAGACAAGGGTGAGGTTCGCCGGGAGCCGCTGCCCAAGGATCATGGCTGTGTTGGGCCCGTCGCTGCGCGCGTAATGCCCCTCGATCCATTCCATGTCGTATCCGCCCCGCAGCTTACGCTGGCGCAGGCGCTCGCGCGTCAGGTCGACGTCGGTTTCGAGGAAGATGCCGAAATCGGCGAGGCCGCGCAGGTCCCGCCAGCCCGGCGCGTCCAGCAGCACGTAGTTCCCTTCAAGAATGAGCAAGGGGCTGGTGACGGCGATGGCGTCCTCGACCGGATCGTGGATCTTGCGGTCGTAGAGCGGCCAGCGTATTGCTTCCCCGCGCCGCAATGCTGCCAGCTTGCAACGTATCCCCTCGAGATCGAAACTTTCGGGCGCGCCCTTGTAATCGTGCATCAAACGCTGCTGGCCGTCGCGCAGGATGGTGCGCCGCTTCATGACCCGGTTGGGAAAGTGAAAGCCGTCGATCGACAGGGCCTGGGCGGAAAGCAAATTGTCATCCTGGCGGGAGAGCCACTCCCAAAAGGCCGCCAGAATGGACTTGCCGGACGCGGCCGTCGCGCCCAGCAGCACAATGAAGGGTGGCGTTGAGTCGCGCGCCAGGCGGGTCAAATGCCGCAGCAGCGGTCGATGCAGCGTCTCGATCTCCCCGTCATCGAAGACCGCACGGTCCACAAAGCCGCTGACTTCCAGTTCCAGTTCCATTCAGTCACGCCCGTTGGTCGCCACAGCGCGACCAGTGTAGCGCAAGAACACGCCGCGAGTGAGTTGTTTACTCGCGCAGCCAGCCAGCCAGTTCGTTTTGGATCAAGGAAGCAAACAGGCGTCGCGCCCCCTCGCTGTCGTTTAGACAGGGCACGGTCGAGAAGTTTTCACCACCCTCTTCCTCGAATACTTCCTTCAGTCCGATGGACAATTCCTCAAGCGTTTCCAGACAATCCGCCACGAAACCCGGCGCCACGACGACCACGTTTCGAACGCCGGATCGGGCCAGTTCGCGCACCCTGGGTTCGACGTAGGGCTGCAGCCACTCTTCCCTGCCGAAGCGGGACTGAAAAACCATCTCTACCTTGTCGCCTTCAGGGCCCATGCGCTCCTTCATCAGTCCCAGGGTCTGGTGGCATTGCGCAAGGTACGGGTCACCCAGTTCGATGTTTCGCACGGGCAGGCCATGAAAGGAGACGAGTACCACATCCGGCTCCCAGGCCAGCGAATCCAGGTGGTTTTTCAGGCTGGCGCAGGTCGCTTCAATGTATTGCGGATGGTCGAAAAAGGCCGGCACGGTCCGGATGGCAGGCTGAAGGCGCATGCCCTTCAGGACATCAAAGGCCTTGTCCAGCACACTAGCCGTCGACGTGGCCGAATACTGCGGATACAGCGGAAAAAGCAGAAGGCGGTCGCAACCTGCCTCCGTCAGGGCGAGGATCCGCTCCTCAATTGAAGGGGTCCCGTAGCGCATGGCCCAGTCAATCTGCAGCTCCGGGAAACCTTCCAGCGCTACCGCCAGCCCGGCACACTGCTTGCGCGTAATAATCTTTATCGGCGATTCGTTTCGTTCCCGGTCCCAGATTTTGGCATAGGCCCTGCCCGACCTGAAGGGACGACGCGGCAGCACCAGGCCGTGTAGTATGAGCCACCAGGGCAGCCGCGCGGTTTCAATGACGCGTCGGTCCCACAGGAATTCAGCCAGATAGCGGCGAACCGGCCAGTAACCGGTGCCATCCGGCGTCCCCAGATTGACAAGCAGAACGCCGATCCTGCCACGCGCCGCAGCGGGATTACCGGTCCTTCCAATTCCGGGATCGAGCATGAATTTTCAGTCCCGATAATCCCAAATGTCGAGGCGACCAGTCTAGCCAAAATTGCTGCCAACATTAACTGTGAGTAATTGGACGTCCCCATCCTCGCTGGTATGCAAGTTCCTGTCTGGCTATAGTTTGCAAATGACCGTTTCCATATCCTTGTCCCTCATCAAAAGCCTGACAGTGCCCGGGAAAACAGCGTGACCCCACCCGATAACGAACTCGCCGGGCGCATCGCCATCATCACCGGCGCCGGGCGCGGCATCGGCCTCGGCATCGCCCGCGCCTTCTGCGCGGCCGGCGCAACCTGCGTCATCGCCGAACTGGAACATGCAGCGGGCGAGGCGGCCGCGCTGCAGTTGCGGGACTGCGGCCACGGCGCCTGGGCGCAGCAATGCGACGTGCGCTCCAGAGAGAGCGTGGACGCCCTGGTCGGGGAAGTGCTGCAACGCCACGGGCAGGTCGACATCCTGGTCAACAACGCCGGCATGAACATCATCAGCCCAACCGAGAGTCATCCCGACGGCGACTGGCAGCTGCAAGTGGACGTGATGCTGAACGGCGTCTTCATTTGTACCCGCGCCGTGGGCGCCGTCATGTTGCGCCAGGGATCGGGCGTCGTTCTGAATATCAGTTCCATCGCCGGTTACGGCGCATGGCCCCTGCGCGCCGCCTACGATGCCGCCAAGGCCGGCGTCATCAGCCTGACTGAGAACATCGGTTGCGAATGGGCGCGGCGTGGCGTGCGCGTCGTCAGCGTCGCGCCGGGCGTCACCCGTACCAATATTCTGCAGTCCCTGGTCGAACAGGGCGTGGCGTCGCTGGACCAGTACGAACGGCGAACGCCCATGGGTCGCGTGGCGGAAGTGGAAGAGATCGCCAGCGTGGCGCGTTTCCTCGTCAGCGACCGCGCCAGCTACATCACCGCCACCACCATTGCCGTGGACGGCGGCTGGATCGCCTGGGACGGTCTGCCGGCCAGGGAAGCCCGATGAGCCCACGCTTTCCGGGCCAGGTTGCCCTCATCACCGGGGAATGCGATGCGCTCTGTCTCTCGCTCGCCCGCGCCCTGCTGCAGGAGGGCGCCCAGGTGGCGCTGGCCGGCAGCGACGGCCAGGGCGGCACTGCGGCCGAGGCTATTGGCGCGCGTTGCCACGCCCTGGACCTGCGGGACCATGCGGCGTCCGGGGTCGTTATACGCAACGTCGTCGACCAGCTGGGCGGAATTGACGTCTGGCTGCACCACGCTTCGCCGAAGGACGGAGCGTCAGCGGCCGCCGGGCTGGAGGACATTGCCAACTGCGCCCAGGTCGTTGGCGAAAACATGAAGTCCCGCGGCACAGGACGGGTCATCTTCCTGGCGTCCGTGGCGGGCCTCTTCGCGCCGGCCGGGCAGGCCTTGCGCAATTCGCAGGAGGCCGGCCTGTTCATGTTAACGAAGTCGCTGGCGGTGGACTGGGCCCCACTGGGCCTGCGCGTCAACGCCATCGCCCGGGGAGTCCTGTCGGACGCTGCCGACCCTCGCGACGACCATCTGTTGGGGCGCATTCCGCTGGGCCGGGCGGCGCGGGCCCGGGAACTGGTGGAAGCCGCCCTGTTTCTCGCCGATGACAAGGAGTCCTCCTTCGTCACCGGTGAGGTCTTGCGGGTTGACGGGGGCTGGACGGCCTATCATCTCTTCCATCCTTTTGAGGACGCCTTTTAGCAGGATCGTCCCGTCAGCGGGAATGCCAATTGCGCGCTTCCGGCGCGCAGCCCGACTTGCAACTCTTGTGCATGCAGGGAGCGAATATTCATGGGCTTGCTGGATAGAAAGGTCGCCATTGTCACCGGCGCCGGCCAGGGCCTCGGGCTGGCCATCGCGCGTGAATTCGCCGCGGAAGGCGCGGCCGTGGCCATGCTGGAGCGCAACGCCGACACCCTGGCGGACGCCAGCGCCGAGGTCGAAGCGGCGGGAGGCGAGGTCCTGGCGCGGCAACTGGACGTCAGCGACTATGAGGCCTACGCCGCCGCGGTCGCCGCGACAATCGCCTGGCGCGGCAGGATCGACGTGTTGGTCAGCAATGCCGCTTTCTCCATCATGGATTCCATTTTCGACAGCAGTCTGGAAGACTGGCGCCGCGTGTTAACGGTTGATCTCGAGGCCGTCTATATGGGCGCGAAGCTGGTCGTGCCGCACATGGCGGCGCAGCGCAGCGGCCGCATCATAAACATTGCCTCCATTCAGGCCTTCGCCATGACCCCGGGGCTGGGCGCCTACAACGCGGCCAAGGGCGGCGTTGTCTCCTGGACCAAATCCGCCGCGATCGATCTCGGGGAACACGGCATTCTCGTCAACGCGGTCGCCCCCGGTTTCATGGCCACGCCGGCGACCTTCGTGGATGGCCGGCCCCAAAGCGAACAGCCCTGGTTCCAGGATTTCTACGTTGAGCGCGGCAAGGTGCCCCTGCGCCGCGAGGGCAGGCCTGAAGACGTCTCCGGAGCAGTCGTATTCCTGGCTTCAGACTACTGCCGTTACATGACGGGTCAACTGCTGGTGGTTGACGGCGGCGTGACCTGCACCTTCTAGCGCAAAGGGGGCGCCGGCACCGCTGGAGGACCAGGTGGCGAAATACGAACTGGAACTGCGGGCCCTGCGCCACGACATGGACCATCCCGAAGGGGTTGCCGTGGCGCCGGACGGTCGCGTGCACGCCGGCGGCGAGGCCGGCCAGATCTATCGCGTCGACCTTGAGGCCGACAGCTGCGAGGTCATCGCGAATACCGGTGGATTTATAACCGGTCTCGCCCATGATTCAGCCGGCAGCGTCTACGCCTGCGACGTGGGCAACCAGGCCGTGATGCGCATCACGCCCGGGGGCGCCATCGACGTCTATTCGCGGGGCAATGCCGACCAGGCGATGCGCGTGCCCAACTTCCCGGCCTTTGACCGGGCCGGCAACCTTTACGTCTCGGATTCAGGGACCTGGGCACAAAATGACGGCTTCATCTGGCGCATAAGACCCGGCGGCGAGGCAGAAGTCTGGGACCGTCAGGCCTGCGGTTTCACCAACGGCCTGTGCCTTACGCCCGATGACCAGGCGCTGATCGTCGTCGAATCTTCACCACCCTGCATCGCACGCGTCCCGATCCGCAGCGATGGCAGCGCGGGGCAGCGCGAAAAATTGCTGGACCTGCCGCGCAGCGTGCCTGACGGCGTGGCCTTTGACCGCGAGGGCCGTCTTTACATTTCAGTCTACACACCGAGCATCATTTATCGGCTGGAGCGGGATGGCAGCCTTGCGACGCTTTACGAGGAATGGGAGCGCTTCCTGCTGGATTCTGCCACGAACGTCGCCTTCGCCGGCCCGGACCTCAGGACCTTGCTGGTCGCCAATCTGGATGGCCGCAAATTGTTGCGCGCTGCAGTCCAGGTCCCGGGATTGCCATTGAATTATCCGCAACTGCCGGACTGAGGCTCAGGCCTTCGGCGCTTTCTCAAAGAGCTCAAGAATGATGCCGTTAGGGTCGCGCAAATAGAGGGCCCGGCCGCCCCTGTTTGGCCCTTCGTCGAGGTACACCGGCTCCGAAATGAACTCAATTTCCACCAGGTCCTGCGTTTTGAGCCGCCGGTAGAGCGCGCGCAGGTCGTCCACGACGTAGGCGACGTGGCTGCTGCCGGGGTTCTGCGGGCGGTTGTCCATGGGCTCGCCGGCAGGATGTTCGTAGACGAACAACTCCAGGTGATGATCTGTGCCGGGAATGCGCAGATACAGGTCGCGCACTACCGCGTC